>JAYSVZ010000257.1:0-2089 GCA_043718305.1 Planctomycetota bacterium
ACTGACAGAAAGAAAAGTCCCCGTTGAGCCTGAGGCGCTAGCCGATTCGACAGCAAGAAATCGGCTAGCGCCTCAGGCTCAGGTCAATTGGGTCGGTCGGCGTGACGCCCGGTAGGAGACGGCAGCCCGCGATGACCCGGGCGTTGTAAGTTTCTGTCTGTACTCATTATCATGTTGGCAATACAGTCTTCTCGAACAAGTAACTCAACAAGGAGTGCGTGCCATGCGAAAGAAGCGAACGGACAACGGGCTGACCGTGCGGGCGATCAGCGGCACCTATGTCGTGATCCTTGGTATCGACATGGCCGAGGCCGATTGCGATGGCCTGCGGGGCTTTGCGATCCATCGGACGGATCATACGGAAGATGAAGCGAACTGGATGCAGGGCATCAAGACGTTTAAGGAAACAGACCCGGGTTTCGCTGCTGGTTCAACCTACTCAACCCGTCAGCATCCGATTCAGGGTTTCACCTGGTCGGATTATTCCGCCAAACCGGGACACGACTACACGTACCGCGTCGAGGCGTTGTTCGGTTCTCCCGCAGACCTGCGGTCGGAAGCACGGACGCAGGTTCGCATTTCAACCGAGTCGCCGGAAGGCGGCAATCACGACGTCTACTTCAATCGCGGAGTCGCTGCTTCCCAGGCGTACGCGCGGCGGTTCGGAAATCGCCGACCGGACGAGGTCGGTGACGCGGCCTTCGCCTGGCTATCGAGGGGTTTATTTGAGGCGACGATCGGATTCATCGAGTCGGCAGCCGATTCTCACTACCAACTGAGAGTGGCAGCGTATGAATTTCATTACAAACCGGTTTTACTGGCTCTCAAGGCGGCAAAGCAACGTGGGGTTGATGTGAAGATCGTCTTCGACAACCGCAAGGCCAGCCCCGGCGAGAAGAACGACGCGGCGGTACGCGATGTCGGGATTAGTTCCATCTGCGTGCGACGTGAGTCCAATAAGTCGGCGATTTCACACAATAAGTTCATTATTCGGGTGAAAGACGGTGCTCCGGAAGCCGTACTCACAGGCGGAACCAACTTTTCTGAGGGTGGCATTTTTGGGCACTCAAACGTCTCACATGTCGTCGAGGAATCTGCGGTTGCAGCGGAGTACATTCGATACTGGGAACTCCTCAACAACGATCCTCCAAGTGCCGACCTCAGACCAGAACTGACATCGACAGTGCCACTGCCTGCTGGACTTCCGCCAGTCGGGACCACATCGATTTTCAGTCCACGAAGTGAAACCGATGCGTTGGAGTATTACGCCGATCTGGGAATGAAGGCGAATGATGGTCTGTTTGCTACCTTCGCCTTCGGCATGAACGACCTCATTCAGGACGTCTACCGAAACAGCACGGCTTCGCTTCGGTATGCCGTGATGGAGAAGAAAACGCGTCCGTTGCCGGCTGGCCCGGAAAGAACTGCCGAGGAAGGCAAGATCGATGCACTCCGCTCGTTGAAGGAGAACCGCTTTGCCATTGGCTCGAAACTCACCAGTTCCAAATTCGATCGCTGGCTGTCCGAGCGAGACAGTGGCTTGAACAAAAATGTCCGGTACATTCACAACAAGTTCATGCTGATCGATCCTCTGACCAGTTCGCCGATTGTCATCGCCGGGTCGGCAAACTTCAGTAACGCATCCTCCACCGAGAATGACGAGAACATGCTGATTGTTCGAAACAACAATCGAGTTGCAGACATCTATCTCGGTGAATTCATGCGGCTCTACAACCACCACGCCTTTCGCGAGTTTCTTGAACGAGTCGATGCCAATTCACTCAGCGAAAAGCCAAGTCACCTGAGTACCGGCGATTGGTGGAGAGGTTATTTCGGTGACACAGCTCGGTCACGTCAACGCCAGTTCTTCGTGGGATAGGGTCGCGTAACAGTTCGCTCGCTCGCCTCCAACGAGCGAGCGAACAGAGAGGGGGAGAGAGTGGGTCGTCGGGTCGTTCGCTTCTCAGTCGTCGCTCCGACCGGGACTAGCCCCAATGGCGTGGACTTTAGGCGAGCGGGGGATGTCAATCCCCTGATATTCGTCGCGAACCCAAGCAAATCAGGGGACTTACGTCCCCCGCTCGCCGTT
>JAYSVZ010000258.1:0-5977 GCA_043718305.1 Planctomycetota bacterium
ACGCTCTACCGCCTGAACCGGCTGGGGAAGATCGCGGCGGTCACGCACCTCAAAGAACCGGTGCGAAAGTTTGTGTGCAGCGACGATGGGAACTGGAGCTATGGCGTCTCCGGCGATCGCCAAGTGCTGCGGTTCGATCGCAACCTGCAAATCGAATGGGATTACGAGACGACCGAAGATATCCTGAGCCTTTCGGCGTCTCCTTACGGCCACCATATCATCATCGCCGAGGCCGACGCCTCGAACTCGATTCTCAACGAACGCCGTCGCAAGATCGCCCGCTTTGAGACCATCAAACCGCTGCACTTCGTCCAGCTCTGCGGCACCGATCCGGTCATGATCGGAGCGGCCGAGAATGGGCTGCTCTGCTGCCACAATCTCGCCGGAGCTCAACTCTGGCAGGAGCGAGTCTGGTCGAACGTTGGCTCCATGAGTGTCACTGGGGCCGGAGATATCATCTACCTGGCCAACTTCGGTCACGGGATCCAGGCGTTCGACGGCGACGGTGTGAGCCTCGGGGCGTATGTCCTTGAAGGAACCGTCAATCGCGTCGCGAGCAGCTATGAACCGTACCGCCTGATCGCGACGACGATCGAACAGTTCATCTATTGGCTCGACTCAGACGGCGACATGCTGTGGGCCAGCGGCTCGCCGGTGCCGATCGTCGATGTGGCCTGCGACCCACTGGGCGAATGGGCGCTGATCGGACTCCAGAGCGGGGATTTAATGCGTCTGGAGTGGGGCGTCTAAAGGTCACTCCGCGCTGAACCCGACAGGGTCAGGGCTTCCGGGAGAGTATGTCCTACGAAAGCCCCCTCCTTGTCCCGTCAGGGACACCCGAGAATAGCCCACCGTTTCAACGGTGGGAGAGCGTGCCCGCCGCACCGACGAGTCCCGTCAGGGACGGCAGAAGCCTGCGAAAACGATGGTGACGAGCCGTCGGTGTTGGGAGCCATGCGGCGAGTTTCTGTCGCCCCTGACGGGTCTGTTGGCCGCGAGAGGCACGTGGCCCCACCGATGAATCGGTGGGCTATTCTCGGGTGTCCCTGCCGGGACAAAGTGGGGCTGCTAGCTGAGACGAATGCGTGTGGATCTTCGCTAGCTAACACGGCTTCAAGTCGTCGAGCGGGATGTAGAACTTCGTGTAACTCTTCCCGTCCGAATAGCGCATCCCGCGCGGATCTTCGACCAGCACGGTGGCCCGTTTGGTGACGCGGTTCACGGTCCCCTGGTACTCGCGACCTTCGTATTCGAAGCGCACTCGCGAACCCGCCTGAATCCCAAACTTCACAGCCGCCCGCTCGCGAGGGGTGATCAGATTGTGTGTGTGTTCTCGGTGAAGAAACATTCCCGAGGCGATCGACTGGAACCGGGGCGCACTGCATTCGGATTCGCGCCAGCAGACCATCTCGACTAGGTGGATCATCTCGTGCTCGAAGATCCGCTGGAGGGCCTCGATGCGGTCCCGACACTCGACGCCGCAGACCGTGATCGGACGGTCTACATCGCGAAAGGTTTGAAACAAGAGCGTCGCCGAGACCGCGATCTCGAAGTATTCCGGCAACCCCGGTATGCGAGGCTTATAGAAAAACGTCTTTCCACCGGCACTGGTCATCCGCGTCGAGATGCGAAAGTCGAGCTTCCGCCCGGCCAACCCCCGGCGGCAAGCGCCACGAAAGAACTCCGCGTCATAGGCTTCAAAGAGCGTGTTCAAATCGTTCGGATGCAGCGACCGAAAGTTCCCCGCAGTGACATACCGCGAGGCTTTTAGTAGCTGATCATAGATCCCGCGAGTGCGGTCCAGCACGACCGCTGGGGCTAACTGCGAGCCGAGAGCAATCTCCGCCAAATCCACCCGATGTCTCCTTCCGTGCCGGTGCCGAACTTGGGGTTTACTCGCGCGGTTGCAACTCGCTGAGCCGAACACGCTGCTGCAACACCACTCCGCCCGCTTCATCGCAGACCTGCATCCGGATCACCGGGTCAGCCTCGGACCAGTCGATGCGGATCATCCCGAAGTTCGTGTCGAAGTAGGTCAGACCGACGCGGTACTGGTTGATCTCGTTGGCGAAGCGCGTGCCCGCCTTGGTCTTGTTCCCACTCGGTGCATTCAGGCTGGTGCTCGTGATATCAAAGATGGGGTAGCCGGCGACCTCGGGTTCCAAGCGAGAAATCTCGGCCAAGTGCCGGTCCCCCGAAAGAATCACCACCCCGCCCGCTTTCGTCGCGCGGATCATCTGAAACAACCGCTCCCGCTCGTGCGGGAAGTTGCCCCAAGTCTCCCACCCATTCTCATGCGGCACAGCCTGGATACTGCTCGCGATGATGCGGACTTCTGCCGGGACTTGAAGTTGCTCCCGGAGCCAGGTCCACTGGGCTTCACCGAGGACCGTCGCGGCGGGGTCAGTGCTCGGAGCGTAGATCCCACGTCGGCCTTCGCCGGGTTCTCCCTTCACATACCCCTTTTGAAGCGGGCTGCGGAAGTAGCGGGTATCAAGGAGGATCAACTGGACCCGTTTCCCCGGCGGTCCGGTCATCTGCGAGGCGTAGATCCCTTCGCGCGATCGGCGGGGATCATTGGCGGGAACTTCGAAGAAGTCGAGGAAGATCCGCTGCGACTCCTTCTTTTGAGGGTAGTCGATCCCCGCATCATCGGCCCCGAAATCGTGATCGTCCCAAGTCGCCACCACGGGGCAGGTTTGCTTCAATCGGACAAACCCCGGCTGCTGGCCGAGCTGGTCCCACTTGGCCTTGAGGACCGCCATGTCCTGCGTATCGCCATAGATGTTGTCACCGAGCATGACAAACAGCTCAGGCTGCGCGGCGACGACGGCCTCCCAAATCGGTTGCGGCTGGTCTTGTTTGGCACACGCTCCGAAACCGATGCGAGAGAGCGGAGCGGCTTGGTTCGCGTCCTCGGCTTGTATCGCCGGGCAGGTCCAGAGGAGGACGCTGAGCAGCCAAACGACTGGACAGGCAAAGCGAATCGGCATGACCGGCCCCTGATGAGTGCAGAAGGGACGGGCTGGAAAGCCCGTCCTACGGTTAGGTAGGACGGCCTTTCCAGGCCGTCCCGCGCGATGTTCAACGATGCTGGCGGGTGACAGGGAACAGGGACAGCTTGCTCCCCGTGTGGACTCGCTGGAACAGATCACGACCAACGGGGACGGGCTGGAAAGCCCGTCCTACGGGTCACGCCTTGAGTGAGGCCACGACCTTCTTGGCGGCATCGGTCAGATCGCTGGCCGAGATGATCTTCTTGCCGCTGTCAGCCAGCATCGTGCGGGCCAGTTCGACGTTCGTCCCCTCCAGCCGCACCACCAGCGGGACCGTGAACCCGACCGTGTCGTAAGCGGTAAGCAGGGCGGTCACGATCGTGTCGCACTTCATGATGCCGCCGAAGATGTTGACCAGCACGGCCTTCACATTCTTGTCGGCCAGAATGATGCGGAAGGCTTCGGTGACCTGCTTCACATCGGCCCCGCCGCCGACATCCAGGAAGTTCGCGGGCTCGCCGCCATGAAACTTAATGAGGTCCATCGTGCTCATCGCCAGCCCGGCCCCGTTCACGAGGCAGCCGATGTTCCCCTCCAGCTTCACGTAGCTCAGGCCCGCCGCCTGGGCCTCGACTTCGGTCGGCTCTTCTTCGCTGAGATCGCGCAGTTCGGCCAAGTCCTTGTGCCGAAAGGCGGCGTTGTCATCAAACGTGACCTTGCCATCGAGGGCCAGCATCTGGCCGTCCTTGGTCAGCACCAGCGGGTTGATCTCGACCATGCTGCAATCGCGGTCGACGAAGAACTTCGCAATCTTCGGCAGGAACGTCTGAGCTGACTTCACCGCCGCGTCATTCAGTCCCATCGCGTAGGCCAGCTTGCGAGCCTGGAACGGCTGGAACCCGAGTGCGGCGTCGAAGTGTTCGCGGAAAATCTTCTCGGGAGTGTTGTGGGCCACATCCTCAATGTTCATGCCCCCTTCGGTCGACATCATCACGCACGGCAGCCCCGTCTCGCGGTCGACCACGATGCCCAGATAGAGCTCGCGGTCGATCGCCAGTCCCTGCTCAACGAAGAGGGTGTTGACCTGCTTCCCCGCGTCGCCGGTCTGGATGGTGACCAGCGTGCTGCCGAGCATGCGAGCAGCATTGGCCTGGGCCTCGTCGGCTGACTTCACAAGGACGACCCCGCGCTGTTGCGGATGTTCCTTGAACGTCCCCTTGCCGCGCCCACCCGCGTGGACCTGCGACTTGACGACCGCAATCGGCCCGCCGAGGGTCGTAAACGCAGCTGCGGCTTCGGCGGGGGTCTTGGCGACGATCCCGGTCGGGACAGCCACACCGGCCTTGGCGAAGAGGGCCTTCGCTTGGTATTCGTGAATCTTCATGGAACTCTGTTCATCCCGGGAACGCTGCGTTGTCATCGACTGGGTGCGAGCGTGCAGCCTCTGTCGATCGAGATTTGGATGATAGTTTCGGTCTGCTGAAAAGGCCACGGACTGACATCTTCATCAGCCGCCGCGCGTGTGCCTCTGGAAGTAGGCAGTACCGTAGAACCGTAGGACGGACCGTAGGCCCACCACGCCTGAAACGAGTTCTCTGAATGGGGGGCTACGGCACTGATGCGTCAACTTCAAACTCCTCTTTCCACGTTTTGCAAGAACTGCTAACAACCGCGATTGAGTGGCAGATCCTGCCGATGGAGAGTCCCCTTCCGGGAGGGAAGGGGCGGCGGGATGGACACAACATTGGGCAGCGATCCACGGGGACCAGCTGCCTGCGGGGAAGGGACTCCCATGACCAGCGTCATTCTCAAGGTTTTGGCTCTGTCCGGCGTGGTTTCCGCCGGTTTCTTCGCCGTTTGGAAGGCGAATACCGATCTGCAGCCACAGACGGTCGCGGAGTTCACCGCGGTGGAGGTAGGGGCCGCCCCTGCGGGCGACACCGACCCTTCCAAGGAGTTGGCTCTGGCCGACTTCCCGACCGAAGTGGACGAGAACTCCCCCGCCAAAGGCCCCGCTCGCCAGATGCCGACCGATTTCGGCGGCGAGCCGGACACAGCAGCCGCTCCCACCATAGATCCCTCTGTTCCGACCTGGGATCAAAGCGAACCCGAGGTGACACCTCCAGAACCGGGCGTGGCAGATCTGAACACGCTCGAGAAGGCGGACGCGACACGGGAATCTCCCTTGTATGCCGAGGAAGAGAATCCAAGCCTGCAAAAGTTCCCCCGCGAGGCGGGTGGGCCGGAGCTTCTGAAGATTCCGGCTGCGAAGCAGGCGGTCGTTCCTCCGCGTATTCCTACGCCGAGCGGAGTCGTGCCCGCCAATAGCGAAGAAGTGGCCTCGGATCAGCCGACGGTCACTCCCGCATTGCGCCATCGAGCGCCAGCCGCTCCGGTCCTTCCGGCTGACGAAAGCCCCGAGTCGACAGAGCCGATTGCACCGGACGAACCGGACGCCATCAAGATCCGCCCCGCTCGAGGAGCCGTTCGACCGACCAGCATTCCAGAGCCAGCACCAGAGACAGTTCCGACGACACCGGCCTCGAGCGTGCCGAGGGTTCGCGGTTCATCGCTCACGATTCCTCTCCGGACATTCAATGAGTCCGCCGCCGAGCCAGGCGCGGACAGTCCGATCGAACCGCAACCCGAACCGACTTACACAGAACCCGAGCCGGTCGCTCAGCCTGCTCTGCGAACTCGCGGTTCGATTCCTGAACTAAATGCCATCCCGGACGCGGTCGTGAACGACCCGAACCAGACCGCTGATCCCGAGCCGACGCCGGAGTCCGACTCTGATGCACCTGCGGAGTGGCCTGGGCAGACGGCACCGCGCGAGCTCAATCCCCATCGGGTCGCCCCGGCCCGCAAAATCCCCACCAATATCGCCGCCGATGGCGTCGAGGTCACGCCCCGCGCCGGACGCTCCATTCCGAAACTCCCCGCAGCTCAATCGCAAGGGTTAAACCCCAACCTCATCGGAA
>JAYSVZ010000259.1:0-5974 GCA_043718305.1 Planctomycetota bacterium
CGTCTGCTCCGCGAAGAGGTCACTCCCGAAGATATCGCCAAGGTCGTCAGCCAGTGGACCGGCATCCCCGTCGCCCGCATGCTGCAAGCCGAACGCGACAAGCTCTTGCGCATGGAAGACGAAATCCACCGCCGCATGATCAACCAGGGGGAGGCCGTTACAGCTGTGTCGAACGCGGTGCGTCGCTCGCGGTCGGGGCTGCAGGACAAGAACCGCCCGATCGGGTCGTTCATTTTCCTCGGCCCGACCGGGGTGGGAAAGACGGAGCTATGCAAAGCGCTGGCGTGGTTCTTGTTCGATGATGAGAAGGCGATGATCCGCATCGACATGAGCGAGTTCATGGAGCAACACTCCGTGGCCCGGCTGATCGGGGCCCCTCCGGGTTATGTGGGCTACGAAGAGGGCGGCCGCCTGACCGAAGCCGTCCGCCGCCAGCCGTACTGCGTGATCCTGCTCGATGAAGTCGAGAAGGCCCACCGCGACGTGTTCAACGTGCTGCTGCAAGTCCTCGACGATGGCCGGCTGACCGATGGGCATGGCCGCACGGTCGACTTCACGAACTCGATCGTCGTGATGACCTCGAACGTCGGGTCGCAGATCATCACCGAGTTAACCGGCACCGATGAGGAGTCAACGATCCGCGAACAAGTCCTCGACCAGCTCAAGCACCGCTTCCTGCCCGAGTTCCTGAACCGGATCGACGAGATCATCGTCTTCGAACCCCTCGACCGGCACGACATCCGCAAGATCGTGGATCTGCAACTCACCAAGCTCATCACCCAAATGGCGACGCACGGTTTCACGCTGGAGGTCTCCGACCCGGTTCGAATACTCCTAGCCCACGAAGGCTTCGACCCAATCTACGGAGCCCGCCCCCTCCGCCGCGTGATCCAAAACCGCCTCCAAAACGCCCTGGCCAACGCCCTCCTCGGCGGGGAGTTCGAACCGGGGGCTACCATCCGCGTGAACGAACAGCACGGGGAACTGACGTTCGATGCCGGGTGATTGTGGAACGGGCACATTTGCCCGTCCGTGAGTCAGCCGGGTGGCCCCGGCTGCCGCTTTGGGCTACCGGGGCGCGCCGCCGAAAGCGGTTCTTGAATCAAGAGGATTATCACGGCGAACCTCTTGTGCCAAGGCACACCGGTAGGCTCCAAAGCGAGCCAACCGGGGCTACCCCGCCAAGCCGGAGCTTGGTCACGAGAGCTGAATTGGCTCCGGGCCGCGAGAGCGGCGGCAGCATGTAGCCGTGGGCGCAGCGGCGGTAGCCGCCAGCCCACGGACCCGATTCACGAAGATCGTCCCAGCCGCGAAAGCGGCGACAGGATTACCCGTGGTACTCTCCCTCGAACAGGAACCGGGGGTCGAACACGATCTCGTGCCGGTTCAAGAGCGCGACGTATTCCTCTTCAAACGTCTGCTGCGTGTGGTGCGTCTCCTGATTCCGCAGATAACGCCGCACCGCCTCGACCTGAGAATGGCTCACCGTGAAGGCCGCGTACCCCTTTTGCCATTCAAACCGTGACAGCGTCTCAGGGAGTTCATTGACCCATTTCGAGGCCCCGGCCTTGATGTCGCGAATTGCGTCGGAGAGGTCGAGCGTGGGTGGGATGGCGGTCAGCAGATGCACATGATCTTCGACACCACCGATCTCGATCAGATGCCCCTTCATCCCGCGAATCGTGCCGCCGACATACTCGTACAACCGATCTCGGAATTCGCGGCGGATGAGGGGCTGGCGATATTTGGTGCTGAAGACGATGTGATAGGCGAGTTTGGTGAACGCTCCCACGACGCACTCCTGTCGCCGCTCTCGCGGCTGGCTCTGTGTTGCCGAACTGGTTCCGTGGGCTGGCGGCTACCGCCGCTGCGCCCACGGCTACATGCTGCGGCAGCTCTCGCTGCCAGGAGGAGGTGACGGACGACCGACCACCCAGGCAATTCCTCTGCTTCCTGCGCCAAGCAGACATCGATTTCGATCTCTGGGTGACGCAGGCACAAGACGGATTCTATGCTCAGTGTGCCTCGCATTCCCACCACCTGACCCGGCCACTCGTCGGGAGGATGCGTTCCAGCGTCTCGTTTCATTGTTCTTGGCCGCGAGAGCGGCAGCAGCTTGTAGCCGTGGGCGTAGCGGCTTTTGCCGCCAGCCCACGGTCCCGATTCACAAGTTCGTCTCAGCCGCGTAAGCGGCGACAGCGACTCGCCGAGTTTGGTGATCGGTTCCGCGACGCACTCCTGTCGCCGCTCTCGCGGCTGGTTAGGTGTTGCGGAACTGGTTCCGTGGGCTGGCGGCGGCTGCCGCTGCGCCCACGGCTACACGCTGCGGCAGCTTTCGCTGCCAGGAGCTTGGTGTCTGTCTCGATGTCTCGTTCCCAAGCTCCGGCTTGGTCACGAGAGTTGAAAGGAAGACACAAAAGCAGCGTCTGGGCCACCTCGCCGTTGGCACCCAAGTAGCCGAAGCGGCAACTTGGGCCATCACGCTAAGGCACTCGTGTAAGCGTAACGCTGGAAAAACCGGCCTGTTCTTTTCCATCAGACACCAGGAGGGTATCGCCGGAAAACTCGTAAGCATAGTTCATGACATTTTTGCCATACATCAGTCCTGGTGTCTCTATCTTTAGACGACCATTCTCGAATTTGTAGGTGCCATTGACATCTCCAATTATTTGGTCCCATGCGAAAGTGCCGTCAGCTTTGAAGACCCACTCCGATGGCGTATCGCTAAATTTCCATCTGCCTACAATTCGCCCCGAGTCCGTCATCGAGCCGCACCCGGCAAAGATACCGAGGCCCAGGGAACACAAAACAAGAAGTAGACTCGCTTTCAAACGGTTCATGACGTTCCTCCAGAGATCTCGCAACGAGAGAGTTCAGCCAAGGATTGCGGCTCACGCCGTAGGACACGAGTGTAGTCTATAGCCGACAGACAGTCAAACAGTCGGCAATTACTGTCGCCTGAATGTTAGGCGATGTGTTGCGACAGGCCCGGATCGACGCTGGCTACACTCAGGAGAAGCTCTCCTTTGAGGCGCATGTGGACCGCACCTACATCAGTGAACTGGAAAATAACCACAAGTCGCCGACGTTGGATGTGCTGTTCCGGATCTGCGACGCCCTCCACGTCCCGGCCTCGGAGATCATTGCTCGCGTCGAGACATTGAAGCAACCTGACAGGAAGAGTCGATAGTCAAGCCGGTTCTGCTTCAGCGGGGTAGCACCGGAGCCAGTACGACACAGCCTGGCCACGTCCCGGTCAAAACTGCCCCGACTTTGGTCGTCCACCGAACACCCCCGACTTACGTCGGAGGCTCGCTACATCACTATCGGGACGATGAGGCGACCGTCTGCTGCAACGATTCGTCCGGCTTTTCGACCTGTCGCCCGGCATTCCGTTCGATCAGCCGCCGAGCTGCTACGAGTGCCTCATCGTCCTCCAAGTCCCACACCGCACCGGATTCGGGATGGCCAGCTGCCATCGCCAGATTGGCGAGCGTTTGACCCAGCCGCCAATCCGGGAACAGCAGGCCCAGCTCCTTCAGTGCATTCAGCAATTCGCCACGAGTCGTTTCGCTGGTCATAGCAATTCTCCAATGGTTGGAAACCTGGCTCCGGGGATCGGCAACGTGTCGATGACCTCCACCGTGACCAAGGTGCCCGGCAGATAGCGGGCTGCCGCGTGGCTCGGGTGACACCGTTGTTGATCACCAACTCACCATCTGTGCCGCGACTCACCTCGATCGCGGGCATTCCAGCAATAGACATCCCGTGTCTCGCGATTTGACGTTGCAACTTGTACGGATCGGCCCCACTTCGGCGACTGCCAAGCACATGCAGTGCTGCCGGATCAACATCCAAGAATTCACGAATCCTCATGGAGTGAGTTTACGTGACGTATTCTGAGAATGCTATACATTTCCAGGGCCTCGCAGGTGGAAACGAGTCGCGACGGAAAGCTGGTTCATGGTTCAGTTCAACGACGCTGCACGGGAACCAACATTCCGCTGCCGCGGGGTGGCCCCGGTTGCCGCTTTGGGCTACCGGAGCGGCGCAGCCGAGAGGGGTTCTGACACCGAGCGGTTTATCACGACGAACCTCTTATGCCAAGGCACACCGGTTGGCTCCCAAGCGAGCCAACCGGCGGTCAACCCGAGCGGCGGGTCGGTCGGATTCCGAATACTGACTTGGTCGCCTCCCGACCGGGTGAATCGATGGATGTCCCAAAGCCCAGCGGTTGCAACCGTTGGATTTCTCGGACTGGCGGATTGATCTTCCTGAGACTCATCTGGACTCAGCTCTCGTGGGCAGTACGATACAGTGGCTTCTATGGAAAGCGTCCATGATTCAGATCGTCCTCACTCCCGACCAAATTCGCCAGTTCAGTGAAGCCACTGAGGCTGAGGCCGTGGAACTGGTGAACGACCGAGGTCAAGTTCTGGCGCAACTGCCGAGGAGGGGGATCCGTCCAAATTCGGCACGGGATTCGGACGCTGAGACATATTCCAGCATCGCTGAATTCATCGAAGACCTCGGGGAGTGGGATCAAGCAGAAGTCCAGCGGCGATTGGAGAATTTCCAGTCCGCTGGGACGCTGAGCGAGTTTCTGGCCAAGCTGCCACTAGAAAACACGAAGTAAGGATTTGCCAGTTGGCGAGGAGAACGACGGATGACTCCGCGACGAGACGAGTCGATTTTGACACGGAACCCGCTCGGTTCCTGCCCCCGTAACAGATTATGCTGGCTGACAGATCCGACAATCAATCGCACTGGGAGGCACCACTGATGGAAACCGTACCTCGCCCGCGTTGGGGATGGAAGAACAAGCTATTCGCGGCGTTCGCTCTCTGGGGAATCGTCGCAGGTGGTTTGCACTTGAGGCAGCGATCACGGATCGAAGCCTACTATGCAGAGATGCGAGCCCAGGGACTGCCGACGAATGCAGAGGAACTCGATGCGTTCTACCAAGTATCCGAGGGAGTGACGGACAGTTCCAAGGAGTGGATACCGGCTCTGGATGAGGCATCCGATGCGATTATGAAAACCCGAGAACCGGAATCTTCGCTCCGTTTCATCAATGATGAGATTCCGGAAATTGGCCAGCCTTGGCAACAGCTCAGCGCAGCCCAAGAGTTTCTTCGTAGGTTGGCTCCACAGATTCAAACCATCCATCGTGCCACCGAAATCGGAGGACAAGCACGATTCCCCGAAAGTTCTGGGCATCATCGAGATGTCGCGAGACTCTTGGATCTCGAAGCCGCCGTCGCCACTCATCGAGGCGAATCAGCGCGTTCGCTGAAAGCGGTGAAGGCGATCCTTGCGATAGCAAATGCCAAGCGAGGACAGCCCGACATGATCGCGCGCATGAGTTCAGAGGGAATTCGTATTGTCGGATTCTCCGCGATGGAACGCTGTTTGCCACACAGTCAATGGGCCGACGAGGATCTCGCGTCGCTTCAGGGGTTGATTTGTGAAGTCGATTTTCGCAAGGAGTTTCAAAACGCCTTGGCTGGAGATTGCATCACGGACTTGGTAGGTCTGGAGGAGGAGGGACAGTTTCCGTTTCGGACAATCAACCAGAAGGAGTACCTTCAGCAATACTCGGATGCCCGGACGGAGTTGTCTTTGCCGTGGCACGAGATGATCTCACAATTCCGTCGACTCGACTCGCGAGTCGAATCACTCAAAGGCAAACGGTTTACGATGTGGAGCCGGTCGGCATTCGTGAAGTACGCTCCGAGACTAGAAACGCTCAGCCAAGTCATGGCGATAGCCGCCGCTCGTCAAACATCTACAAATGTCGGGCTGGCTGCACAGCGTTACCGTCTGCGGCATGGCCGACTTCCGACCTCCCTGGGAGAGATTGAATCGGACCTGTTCGGGTCTTCGACGGTCGCGCCGTCGGCCTCTTTCATGTGCGGCATTTTGAGCGAACCGAATCCCCTCGATTGCCAAGCGGGGTAGCCCCGGTTGAGTC
>JAYSVZ010000260.1:0-2086 GCA_043718305.1 Planctomycetota bacterium
GGGGCAGCCACAAACCAGCCTGGGGCAGAGCGACCAGCGGGAGCGCCGCCCCAGGTCGCGGAGTCCCCCACGCCCTCAGCCCTGAAAGGGCGAAACAAGAAGCATGCCTCGCATTGTGCCGCCCTTTCAGGGCTTGGCGAGCAAGACTCGGTTCCCAGGGCGTTGCCCTGGGCTGGTTTGTCGGTGCCCTTTCAGGGCGGAAGAACGGAGCGTTCCTGGGACGAGCGCGAATTGCGACTCGGACTCTGGTGATGTGGGACTTCAGCGGTGGTGGACTAGTGGATCGAACCAGCCTCACTGAGCCCGGCCAAGTGCGAGTCACCCTTATTATACAACAAAAACGGCACGTAAAAACGTGCCGTTCAACTTGATTGAGAGGTCGCCTTGATTGAATGGTCGCAACGGGGACTAGCCGCGAGCGAGTTCATTCATTGTTGAGGCGCGGCGGTGAGCGCGGCGGCGTTCACGACGGCGTTCTTCGCTCGGCTTCTCGAAGAATTCCCGCTTGCGCAGCTCCTTCTTGATGCCCGCATGCTCTACCAGCTTGCGGAATCGCCGTACGGCATCCTGAACCGACTCGTTGTCTCGCAACCGCAACTTGACCACACAAAGCTCCTTCCCTGCGGACAGGGCAACTTCCCCTCGATGAGGGGCGGACTCGACGGGCCAACGGAACCGCCCGATTGCACGGGGAGCCTCCGACGGGCACCAAACTCACGGACCGCGTACATTAACCCTCGGAATCAGGACTCGCAAGTCTATCGCCACTGCCCGCCACCCTGTTTACCACTTTTCCCCCTGAGAAGCCCCCCAAGAAGGTCGGGACCAGTCTCGCCGCTGGCAAACTTATGGCCTGAATTCCGTCAAAACACGAACCAGTTCCGGAATCAACCGCCGAAAGGCCCGCGCGCGGTGGCTAATCTGCTGCTTGACCAACGGACTCAAGACGCCGAATGTCTGGTGGTACTCCCGAACCATGAAATACGGGTCATACCCAAACCCATTGTCACCACACGGGTTGTGGATAATCCGCCCCCGACATGTCGACTCGAACTCGAGTCGTACCTGGCCCGTCGGGTCAGACACCGCCACGTGACAGACGTACTCCGCCCCGCGTCGCTCCGGCGGGACCGACGCCAACGCTTCCATCAGCTTGGCGTTATTCTTTTCATCAGTCGCCCCCGGCCCGCTGTACCGGGCGGAGTAGACGCCGGGAGCCCCTCCGAGGGCGTCGACCCGCAGACCGCTGTCCTCGCCGATCGTCCACCGCCCCAGCGTGAGCGCGATTTGCGTCGCCTTGAGAGCGGCGTTTTCGGCAAAGGTCGTTCCCGTCTCTTCGACTTCTCCAGCCTCGGGGAAGTTCGCGACCGACTGCACATGGATCCCGACCGGAGCCAGCAGATCCCGAATCTCGCGGCTCTTCTTCAGGTTTCGGCTGGCCAGTACGACGGGCGGGAACATGCATGGACTCCGGACAGGGTGCCAACTGAGGAGTTCAAAGTATGCTGACGCTTTCGGAGTTCAACAAGTCGCCGCCGACCTTCCGGTCCTTGAATTCATCGCGGTCACTTTGAATACTCATCGACTCATGGCGAACGATCGCCCAGCACAGCGGAAGGTTCCGATCAATGCCCACCTCACAGCGTGTCCTCCGCACCGGTATGGTCGGCATGGGGATGATCTTCGAAGAGACGTACCGCCCCTTCTTCGAGCGGGTTCATCGCGAGGGGCTCTACGAGCGCAGCTTCGGCGACATTGACGTTCCGCTCTCGGCAGTCGCCACGCGGACCGGCAGCCGGGCCGAGGCGTACCGCCAGTCGGCGGGTTCTAAGATCGGTGGGTTCGCCTCGTATGCCGGGGTTGATTCAGTCGACCAGATGCTCAAGGCGGGCGTCGATGTCGCCTGTGTCGCGACGCCGGATGACCGCCACTTCGAGGCGGCCAAGGCGATCCTCTCCGCCGGGGTGCATGTCCTGATCGAGAAGCCCAGCGTGCTCGACCTGGCCCAACTCGATGAGCTGGTCGCCCTGGCTGAGGCGAAGGGCCTGCTCGCGAAAATCGTGTACCACAAGCTGCTCGACCCGGA
>JAYSVZ010000027.1:0-2877 GCA_043718305.1 Planctomycetota bacterium
TGGGCCACTCCGTGAGTGGCCCACCCCTGAGCGTTTGGTGGGATCGGATTCCAGCTTGTCATTCTTCGCGAAGGCTCCGAACGCGCCGAGTTCACCCGCTTCGACTGAAGTCCAATTCCGAGACTGCTCGAATCTGATCGTGGACGCAGCTCTAGTCCGGGGCAATCACCGGGTCGGGAGAGGACCGCGATAGGCTCAGGCAGCGATCCGAAGCCTAATTCCGAAACCGCTCTAATTCCTAGTGATGACCTCGTGCAGGTTCAGAATGATCCGCGCAACGCTCGTCCAGGCTGCGAGCGTCGCTGGCGGGAGATCCTCCGGCACGGGGCGAACACCGACTGTGAGCAATTCCTTCGCAGCGGCTGGATCAGCTCCATATTCGCTCAAGTGCTGTTGCAGGAGTTTCTCTAAAAGTTCGGCCTCCCGTGGCTCGATGGGGCGGGAGAGGGCTCGTTGGAAGGCGTAATTCAATTTCTCTTGGTCGGTTCCGGGATGCCGCAAGATCACTTCCGCAAAGGCCCGGGCCGCCTCGACGTAGCTCGGGTCATTGAGCAGGACCAGCGATTGCAACGGCGTGTTCGATCGTGGTCGGTCGGCTGTGCATTCTTCGCGCGAGGGGGCGTCGAAGGCGATCAGACTCGGATGCAGGTATTGCCGTTGCCAGTGGGTGTACAGGCCGCGGCGATGGAGGTCATCGCCGACGCCGTTTTGCCACTCGCGCTGCGGGAAGTTCAGGTAAGCCCAGTAGCCGGGCGGTTGGTACGGACGGACGCTCTTGCCGCCGACTTTGGACACGAGCAGTCCGCTGATCGAGAGGGCATTATCGCGGACCATCTCGGCTTCGAGACGGAACCGGCCTTGCCGGGCAAGCCAGCGGTTATACGGGTCAGCTTCTTGCAATGCGGGCGAGGAATGCGAACGCTGGCGATAGGCCCGCGTCATGACGATCATTTTCACGAGACGTTTCACGTCCCAGCCGGTCTCAATGAACCGAGTCGCCAGGTGATCGAGAAGCTGCGGATGACTGGGCCATTCGCCCTGGGCTCCGAGGTCGTCGAGCCGCCGCGACAAGCCCGCTCCGAAGAACATCTTCCAGAGGCGGTTCGTCGTGGCGCGGGCGGTCAGTGGGTTGTCGCGCGACACGAGCCACTTCGCGAGGTCGAGTCGATTGAGTCGCACATCGCTGGCGGGGGCCGAAGCGAAGACTTCGGGAAAGGCCGGCGTGACCTCTTCACCGGTCTCGTCCATCCAGTTGCCGCGTTTGAGAATCCGGACCATCCGCGGAGCCACGGCCTCCGTCATCAATGACGTGGGGATCACAGCGTCGAGGTTCTTGCGGGATTGTTCGAGCGTGGCGAGTTCCTTCCGTTGCGGTTCGAGCAGCGGGGCGATATTGCGGTAGTGAGCAGCGAGTTCGGCTTGTTGAGTCTGGGTTCGTTCGGCGGGCGCGATGGCGATGATCGCGGCGATCGCCAGGGAGAGATCATTGGCCTTGACGGGGCGCGGCGTGGCGGTGACCGAAAGGCGGAACCGCCCGATCGTGTGCTGTGGGTTGTCGAGGTTCTGAAGGAGTTGAACCGTCAGCGTAGACCCCTCGTCAAGGGTCAGATCGCTCGCAGTCTCGAAGACCGCAGCTTGAGCCTTCCCAACCTGTTCCATGATGGCCCAGCCCCAGGTCTTGCCCTTCGCATCCGCATCAATGGCCGCTTCGACGGCCCACTTCTGATACGGGTTCGCCCCGGGGGCACCGGTCTGCTCGTAAGTGGCTGTGGCGTTCTGAAGGGGGACCGAGCGGGGATCACCGGTCGCGGGTTGGACGGTGGCGATGAATTCGGAGAGGACGAAGTTGCCGTTGCCCGCGCGACCGGGGCCTTTCTGCGGGAGTGAGTCATCGGGCAGCACTTCCAATCGGAAAGCGGTCACGCCCACCGGGAGGTTCTTCACGGACAGAGTGTACGTATCGGTGGCTGGGTTCTTGTCACTGGCGAGGTAGGAACCATCGTCTTTGGCCGTGAGCGTCACGCCTTCGAGCGAGGTGATCGCGTCGGGCTTGATGTTGGTCCAGGTGACCTGCGACTGCTCCCACTCGGCTTGAGCTGTGGCCAGTTCCGGTGTGGCTGTTCCCAGGACGACTTTCGTGGCGGCAATCTTGGTATCGAGAGCCGCGAGATCGGCCTCTTGTTGCGGGGTTGGAACTTTTAACGCAGGCCCCCAGATCCCTGTTTCGTGAGCCCCCGAGTAAAGCCCTTGCTCCTTGATGTCAGCGAAGAATGCCTCGAACCGATAGAAGTCCTTCGTGGTGAACGGATCAAACTTGTGGTCGTGGCACTCAGCACAGCCGATGGTGACCCCCATCCAGGTGCCGGACGCATTGCGGACTCGCTCGGCGATGTACTTGGCAAGGTACTCCTTGGGCTGGACGCCGCCTTCCGCACTCATCATGCCGAGGCGGTTGTATCCGCTGGCGATCATTTGCTCGCGAGTGGGATTCGGGAGCAGATCGCCCGCCAGTTGTTCGATGGTGAACTCGTCAAACCGCTTGTTGGTATTGAACGACGCAATGACCCATTCGCGGAACGGCGAGACGCCCATCTCCTGGTCCCCGTGATACCCGACGGTGTCCGCATACCGGACCAGGTCCAACCACCAGATCGCCAGCCGTTCGCCAAAATGCGGCGAGGCGAGAAGCTTGTCGACCTGCTTCTCGAAAGCATCGGGAGCGGTGTCGGCCATGAATGCGGTGACATCCGCTTCCGAAGGTGGTAACCCCGTCAGATCGAAGTGCAACCGCCGCAGCAGTGTGACGCGGTCCGCCTCGGGAGAGGCAGTCAGATTCTGCTTGGTGAGAGACTCACTGATCAGAGCGTCGATAATGCC
>JAYSVZ010000261.1:0-5969 GCA_043718305.1 Planctomycetota bacterium
ACCAGCCGGACCCCATAGGCTGCCCCGCTGGCACCGGTGAACGCAACCACGTACTGATTCATCGAGCCCCATTCTTGATTTTAGGCGGTCGCTTCGGTCTGACCATCAGATTTGGGGTTGGAGTTCCGGCTTTAGCCTATCCCGGAGCAGCCTAAAGGCTGGACTCCAACCCCCAATCAAGCCTTGACGGGGCACTAGGACTGTGGTCGATTGGGCATCGGCAGTTCATCGATCAGCGATTCCCAGGCGGCATTCGCATCGCGGCGAAGGGGCTCAAGTCGCATCTTCCAGTTCCTATCCCAGCCCGCGCTCGGGACGAGTTCGGCACTCTTCTCGGGAATCCCAACGATCATTTCCGCCATCGCTGAACTCGCGCGCTGCGCCCATTCGACGGAAGCCACGGTGGCTTGGGTGGCGGGGTCGGCGGGCGGGTGCGGGATGCCGCGCGACCGCATCGCCACCTCGGCTGTGGGCGAGTGCGGGATCGAGATCATCACGGTCCCGATGAGCAGCAAGAGAGCTGCGACTGAGATGGCGATCATTCCCGATCGATTTGTGGGTGAGCGGAAGTCAGCCCAACTCTGCTTGACGAAGACCGTCAGGGCGGGGCCTGCTTCGACGATAGTCTCGGGGGTGACTCCGACGGGAGGGTGCAGTTCGGCCAGCACGCGATCGGCCAGATCAACCGTCGGCATTCCTGCTCGCCAGGCACTGACCGCCGCTTGGACCAGGCGATATTCGGACCACGCCGCCCGGACCTCGGCATTCGCCGAGGTCTCACCGTGGGTCCGCACCTCGTCCGAGACCGAAACGGCGTGCGTTTCGATGGCCTGATTCAACAATGAGTAGAAGAGTGAGTCTTGCATGGTTTAGTTCGCTGTGACTCCGCGCCGCGTCAACTCCTCAGCCAGCTCCTTCCGCGCCCGGTGGAGCCAAGTCTTGATCGTCCCGCTCGGAACATGCATCAGGTCGGCAATCGCCTGCACCGACATCTGCTCAACATAAAACAGGGTGAAGCACTGCCGGTAATCGTCCCGCAGCCCGTCGACCGCCCGCTGCACCTCTTCGCCCATGCCACTGGTCACATGGCCATTGACCGCCACCTCGGGGAGTTCTTCGACCACGCGCGGTCGCCGCGAACGGCGCTCGAGGGCGGTCCGACAACGGTTCCCCGCAATGGCCAGCAGCCACGGCTCGATCGGGCGCGACTGGTCCCAGTGACTCAGATGCCGCACAGCCCGCACGACCGCTTCCTGGGTCACATCTTCGGCATCCTGCCGATGCCGAAGCATTTGCAGGCAGAGTCCGAAAATCAACTGCTGGAATCGCTCGACAAAGAGCCGCACCGCCGCCATGTCACCCGACAGGCACCGCGCCACCAGTTCGAGAAGTTCATCGGACCCGGACAAAGGCGCTCCCTCCACGATTACCCTGCCATTTCGCCCGGGGTTTCATTGATCTGCTTCATTGATCTGCATGGGCCGGATCACCGCCGGGTCACCTTACCGCGAAATCACTTCCCGAACGAGCGTGCGAGCCGCCTTAAATGCGTGCCGCACAGCAAACAGCCGGGTCTCGATCTGTTCCTCGGAGCAGTACCGCCCCATCTCGCTGGTCGGCAGACCCGCCAACGCCAGCGTCAGAGGCATCAGATCAAGAAACTCCTTGTACCGGCGTTGCAGGTCCGATTGAGTACTCGCAGATTGGGCAGTGGCATCTGACACGGCGACGACTCCTGGGCGAAAAGACGCGTGAGCCAGACAGCCCACAAAGCGCCAATGGGGGAATCCACAGGGGAAATCAGGCTCTCGGAACCAAGAGCTGACCCCATTGAGGATACCGTCTCGGATGGCCTCTCACCAGTGGGCGATTTGAAGATTCGCGCACGGGGCGATCGCTGAGATCACTCTCGTCTGGCTGCTGCACACATCGAGCCGTGAAGCCGTGACTTCACCCACTTCACTCTCGGGGGTGATTGAAGTTCGGGCATGACGTTCCTATAGTCTTCCAATGGCAGTCCGCGTAGAGGCATTTGGCTCCTCTCACCTCGGTCAAGCGAGGGAACTGTCAACGCGCGGTTTGGGAATGGTGATTTCGGCCATTGATTACAGTCAGGCAAGCGGACAGAGAAGGACTCCCGGAGTAGGACGGCCTTTCCAGGCCGTCCCCGTTCGTCTTTCGTTGCGAGACGGCCTGGAAAGGCCGTCTTACAGGGTTCCTTTTTCCGACCGTTCAGAAATCTTCCTCGACGAGCCATGCGAAACGCTCTCTGGCTTCTCTCCAAATAATCCTGACGAAGTCGCTCCCTCAGCGGGCCACCATTCGCCAGCCGCTCACCCGCCCGGACCAAGGGGTCCAGGCTACGCCGCCGCTCACTCGCACACCCTCCTTCTCACGCATCGGAGTCTCCCATGAAAGATCGTCTGCTCGATACCGGACTCACCTTTGACGATGTGCTGCTGGTTCCCGCCTACAGCGAGATGGTCCCCGCCGAGGTCGATGTGGCCACGCGGCTGACGCGGAACATCGCGATCAACGTCCCGATTCTGTCCAGCCCGATGGACACGGTGACCGAGAGCGATATGGCGATCGCCATGGCCCAGGAGGGGGGCATCGGCGTCATTCACAAGAACATGTCGATCGAGCGCCAGGCGCTCGAGGTCGAGCGCGTGAAGCGCAGCGAGAACGGCGTCATCGTCGACCCGGTCTCCCTGCCTCCACAGGCCAAGGTTCAAGAGGTGATCGACCTCATGGAGCAGCGGAACATTGGGGGTGTTCCGATTACGGAGAATGGGAAGCTCAAGGGCATTATTACGCGGCGCGATCTCCGGTTCCTCGAATCGAAAGAAGTGCGCGTCGAAGATGTCATGACCAAGGACAAATTGGTCACCGCCCGCGAGGATACGAGCCTGAAAGACGCGGAACGAATCCTCCGAGAAAACAAGGTCGAGAAACTGCTCCTTGTAGACGATCAATATCAATTGAAGGGGTTGATCACGATCAAGGACATCGACAAGAACCTGCGGTTCCCGAAAGCCAACAAGGACAGTCGGGGAAGATTGCGGGTGGGGGCAGCTGTCGGGGTGTATGACATCCAACGGGCTGCCGCTCTGATTCAATCGGGGGTCGATTTCCTCGTGGTCGACAGTGCTCACGGGCACTCGAAGAACGTCATCGAGACCGTTCGCGAACTGAAGCGACAGTGGCCGAAGATCGATGTGATCGCGGGCAATGTCGCCACAGCGGAGGGGGCCCGCGACCTGGCCAACGCCGGGGCGGACGCCGTGAAGGTGGGGATCGGACCCGGTTCGATCTGCACCACGCGGATCATCTCGGGGGTCGGGGTGCCGCAGCTCACCGCGATCTCGGAGGCTGTCGCCGGTCTTGTCGGAACCGATGTTCCGGTGATTGCCGATGGCGGCATCCGTTACAGCGGTGACATCACCAAGGCGCTCGCGGCGGGGGCCAGTTCGGTGATGCTCGGCGGGCTGCTCGCCGGGGTCGACGAGAGTCCAGGCGAGATGATTCTGTTCCAGGGGCGGACCTTCAAACGGTATCGCGGGATGGGATCGCTCGGCGCCATGGTCAAGGGAAGCAGCGAACGATACCGCCAGTCGGTCGCTGGAGACGATGACAAAGCCCGCCCAAAACTGGTTCCCGAAGGGGTCGAAGGACGTGTCCCCTACAAAGGTCCTCTCTCAAGTCTGCTGTACCAGTTGGTCGGCGGGTTGCGGGCGGGGATGGGATACCTGGGCGTCGGTACGATCACGGAACTTCGGACCAAGCCGAAGTTCCTCAAGATTACCGCAGCATCGGTGAGGGAGAACCACCCACATGACATCGCCATCACTCAAGAATCACCCAACTACAGCATCGCACAAAGCGACGCCATTTAGTGGGCGTTCGCTCTGGAAGCAATTGCTGGCCGGGGCGTTGTGTCTGTGTGTCACCGGGGCTCTCTCGGCGGAAGAGGAGAAACCGCTGGACCGCCTGAAGCAGCGGTCGGCGCGGCAACGTTGGCGTGAGATCAAGGGGGAATGGATCCCCGCGCCGGATGCCCCCGGCATTCGGGGCCGCCGCGAGCCGCTGCCGCCGCTTGTTCCTGATTTTCCGCCGATGTTATTGTCGGCTCCGCGCGGTCCCGTAACGCCGGTCGAGCCACAAGCGACTCCGCAGGTCATCGATGGGGGTGAATCGCCCACATCAACCAGTGAGTGGCAAACTGCTCCGGTTCCCGAACCGAGCGATGCGATTCCCGAGGTCGCTCGGGATGCCTTCACCCGGCCCAGTGCGAAGCCGCCAGCAAATCTTGACGAGCCGCTGCACCACGAGGGGAGCGTAGTCGACGCAGCTCCCGTGACCCCGGAAACCCTTCCGCTCAGCGCTGGTGAAGAACTCCCGGCCGCGCGCGCCATGCCTGCCGACCTGGACCTGCCCAACTTCCCATTCCGAGATGAGACGCCGCTCGTCGAAACGCTCCCGAGTGACACCGCCCGTCCCCAGATCCCCGCTCCGGCGGAGCCGGTCCGCGTTGCGGAACTCCCGGGGGAAGGCCCGCCCGCGAAGCTCTTCCCAGCGGATGAGCCGCAGGCAAAGACCGATCCGCTCTTCACCCCGGCGATTGATGAGGGGCCGTTTGCCGACTCCGTGATCCGCCGTCCGGTCCCGCCCGCTGACGAGGATCTGATTACACAACCAAAGGCACCGGCCCAGAACTCCACACCGATCCGCGTGGCTCAACAGCCCGCCGACCCCGCTCCAGAGAATCCGGTCCCGGCCTATAACCCACCCGCAGAAACCACGGGCACCGCCAAAAAGCAAGCGGGCCTCCGCCCCGTGAAATCGATTCGCGAGATCCAGCCCTTCTCGGACTACGCGACATCGGAAGAGGTTACCACCGCGACCCCCGCCAGCCGACAAGCGCCGAAGGAAATTGAACTTGCCTCGCAAGGTCAATTGGCACGTAACAACGCCTCCACAGCCGTCTTCTGGCAGGCCTCTAACGTGACTCACAATCCGCTCTACTTTGAGGATGTCGGCTTGGAGCGAAGCGGCCACACCTTCTCCGAGTACGTCCAGCCGTTCGTCTCGCTCGGTCACTTCGGGGTCCAAGTCGTCGCTCTGCCCTACACGATGGCCCTCGACCCAGCCTGGAAGGACGAGTCGACCCTCGGCTACCACCGCCCCGGCGAATGCCAGACGCCCCGCCACCTTGCACTCCCGCTCAATGTGGAAGCTGCCGCGACCGCCGCTGCAGCCTATACCGGGATTATCTTTCTGCTGCCGTAGGACACGTCGAGATGTGATGAGCCGCAAGGCGCTAGCCGCGGGTTCTTCTCATCGTCCGCCTGCCTGCCAGAACCGAATGCTCTGGCTGAAAACCAATGGCGAATGTGTTCTAGATTGACGCCCGCTTTCAGGGTGGCCCGCCTCCCTCTAGAATCCGACCACGACTCGCCTCCGAGATGCGGACTGGGATTGAAGTCCTGGCCAGCGGTTCTCCGGTGATGCGATCGACGAAGGACTACGCTGTGCGCTGGACGAAGACATTCATCCCGACCATGAAGGAAGACCCCTCGGACGCCGAGGTGCCGAGCCACCGGCTGATGCTGCGGGCCGGATTGATTCGCCAGGTGATGGCCGGGGCGTACACGTACTTGCCGCTCGGACTTCGCGCCCTGCACAAGGCCACGAACATCGTTCGCCAAGAGATGGACCGGGCGGGCGGCGTCGAGATTCAGATGACGGCCCTCACGCCGATCGACCTCTATGAGCGGACCGGACGCATCAAAGCGTTCGGCAACGTGCTGATGAACGTCCACGTCTCACGCGGCGACCGGCGGGTTCACATGGCCCTCGGACCGACTCACGAAGAAGTCGTCACCGACCTCGTGGCCCGGCACATCAACAGCTATCGCCAACTGCCGATCACGCTGTACCAGATTCAGACGAAGTTCCGCAACGAGGAA
>JAYSVZ010000262.1:0-5968 GCA_043718305.1 Planctomycetota bacterium
CGGGTTCTGATCGGTCACCTGCGCGCCACCCCGCACAGCTTGTAGCGCACTCAGCACATCGGATTCTTCGATCCCGTTCAGCGTCAACAGCTTCTTGGCTGGGTCTTCGACCTGAGCCAGTGCTAGGAACAGGTGCTCGGTCGAGACAAACGAATCCTGCATCTGCGTCGCCAGCTTCTGCGCGGCGTCGAAGATTTTCATCACTTCGGATGAGGCCCCCAGCGGGACATTCGACCCGGATGAGGACGGCAACCGCCCCAGTTCGGAGTCGAGCATCTTGGTCATCTGTGCGAAATTGACACCGATTTTTTGGAGCAGAGCGCGCGGCACGCCATCCGCTTCGGCTAACAGCGCGTGTAACAGGTGAAGCGGCACCAACTGACGATGGCCCTTCGACTCAGCGAGCGACTGGGCGGCTTGGACCGCTTCGCGAGACTTGATCGTGAGCTTTTCGGCATTGAAGGACATAGTGAAACCTCAGTCGGACAAGATCGACTAAATCACAATTGCAAAGCGTGCGCCAATCGCCACAAGTTGCTTGAAAGTATGGAGTAATGCCTCTTAGAGGGACGACGAATCCGACATTACTGCCACATTGGCACAATCCCCGCACCTTTCCTAAAGCCCCTCGTGGTGCCAAAAAGGCATCAATTCACCCATCCATCCTTCTGGATTTTGGAAATTTGCGGGGTTTGAGCCGGATCGGGCTTGATGTCTCCCCAGATTCCGTAAAATTCGCCCGTTCCGGAAAATTCTCCCAAGTGTGTTCATCCGAAGAATCGGTGAGTGCGATGTGAGCGGAGAATCCTGCCCGATCGTGTTCAGTTCTCTGCGAAGGCGGAGCAACGGACCACGCGGGGGCAGTCGGGGGAGTAAAATGGAGTCGAGGGGCTAGTCCCTCCAAGGAGTTCGCGATGAAAAAGATGATGATCCTCAGTCTGTTGGCCCTCGTGGTGGCCAATCTCTCGGCCCGCGAGCCGCTGCACATTCAGTCGCAGGAACTGGCACTGGCTGCTGAGCCAACGCTGGTCATGCCGGTTCCCGATGTCCAGGGGACGCCGGTCCCGTACACCGAATACCTCGTTGTCGAGCCTGCCCCATCGATCGAGCTCTTCCAGCGGGTCCGCGTGCGTGACTCCAAGAACATTCACCCCTGTGCGGTCTCGAAGATCGTCCAAGTGAAGGATCCCTGCGACAAGTGCTGCAAGGTGTTCATCGAAATCTGCGTCCCGCCGTGTGCCTGCGAGACCGTCCGGTGCTTCCGAGACGGCGACCGGATTCGGTTCTGCTACGGTAAGCACACTGTCGATGTGACCACCCGCAAGAACGATGTCGTCGTGAACTACAACGACTGAACCGCCTCATCGGCAGTGGTGTCTGATTGCTAAGAAGGGACAGGCTGACCCGCCTGTCCCTTTCTTCGTGGCCTGATTTGCAATTCCCCGGCTGGTCTGCCAGAATTCCGGGCTTCCCCAATGAGCTGTCAGACGGCTCCGGGATCGACAGAAAGGACAGCCTTCCATGGCGTTGGATCGTGCAGTGTTGGAACGTCAGCTCGGTTTGGCAAAGACCAAGCTTGACAATGTCAGCGAGAACCTCAAGGGGAAGGGGACCGAAGAAAAGGCCCTCCGCCGCTCCCCCGTCTGGCGTGAAGCCCGGGCTGAGGTCCGCAAAATCACAAACCGTCTGAATCGCGCGGGCGACAAAGAAGCTCTCGCAGCCGAAGTCATCGCCCGCAAGGCGGCGAAAGAAGCGGGCGAAGTGGCCGAAGCGTAGTCGCGACCCGGAGAGGTGGCAGAGCGGCCGATTGTGCAACACTGGAAATGTTGTGTCTCCGAAAGGGGACCGGGGGTTCGAATCCCCCCCTCTCCGCTGTGCTTCGTGTGGCCCGCCTCTGGCCTTACGAAGGAGATCAAACGCCCAAATGCTGGGCGTTTTTTCGTTGGTATTCTTCACGTGGGCAGAATGGACGGTCGCTACGTTCGCCAGAACGTGGGCGAGTGGCGTGATTCGCCCACGTTCTGGCGAACGTGGCGACCAGAGAAAGCCTCACTTCCGCCCGCGTGAGGAATATCAGCGGCTCATGCGGCACCAGCCGTCACCAATGCCAACGGGTCGAACTTCCGTAGGAAGTCGACCCGTGGCTGAAAGTCTGATTGGATGGTCCAGCTGACTTTATGCGGACTCTTCCGAAGCGGTGGCCACTGCGGCCACGGCCACACCCTTTCCCTTAATGGCCTTGCCATCGACCGACGTGTCCCAAGCCATCATCCGGGCCATATCGAGAATCACTGTTTGGTGGTCGCCGTCTTCTCGCAGCTCCACGCCGAGTTTCGTCAGGCCAGCGGCTTGCAGAGAGTTCTTTTCGACGATGCCATCATCGTGCAGCGCCCGGAACCATTCCAGATGTGGCCAGTCCTTTTGAATGGTGTTCATGCAGCCCAGAATCGTCCGGCATTGCGTCCCAGGGCTGAACCCCGCTCGGCGGGCGATTGCGGTGAGTGTGGCGAACCGATCGGCGCGCTTGAGTTCGTAGAGAATTTCCGCCACCAGAGTGGCCCGTTGAGTCGACATCGCTACCTCCCGATCCGCAGTGTCGCTCCGGGGCAGGTTTCGTGCGAAGGACGACCTGCACTGACCGCGTTGCGTGACCAACCTCCACACTACACCGGGAAGTGAACGACATCAAGGGTCGAAGGTCAGAAGTTCACACCGACGAAAGTGAAAAACGGGATACCAATCTCCGAACTCGCCACTGATTCCGCAGTGGCTGATCAGTCTGAGCCCCGGAATTCCAGCGAATTCTGCGTCCCCTTCATGGAGTCGACGCATCACGGGCATTCCCAAGCGATTTTCCCTTTGGCGAGCAGCCAGAAGACGCCTGCGAGTAGGACGGCCTTTCCAGGCCGTCCCGAGCGAACGCGTCACTCACGAACGGCCAGACGGAGTGGTTCGTGAGGTTGACCTTCGCTCCGGGACGGGCAGGAATGCCCGTCCTACGGGGATCGTATTTCTGGTCGCACGCCTATGGCTGCACTTGCAGTTCATTGACCACCGAGCGGACGCCCGGTTCGAAGCTGGCCAGCACGGCGGCGAGTTTTTTGGAGTCATCGGACGCCACGATTCCTGTGAGTGTGACGACCCCCTCATCCGAGATCGCGGCACCGACTCCGGCGATGGTCGTCAGGCGTTTGAAGCGATCGCCGAGTTGGACCTGGGTCGCTGCGAGATTGGCCTTGGGATAGGTGAAGGCGATCTTCTGCTGCGGGCGGGCCCGCTTGATATTGGTGCTCCCGGTGTTGCCGCGGTTCCCGTTTTGCTGGTTGTTGACCTGGTTGAACTGCGGGGTGAGGGTCGCTCCGCCGCCTTGTCCGGCATTGCGGTTGCCCGCAAACCCGGTGTTTTGCCGTCCGGTGAAGCCGCCTTGGCCGACTTGGGCTCCGAGGGTGCCGTCACCGGCGTTGAATTGCGGTTCGTTTCCCGTGCCGGACTGGGAAGTTCCACTGGCCCTCTGAGAACTGCCGGTTGCTCCCGTGGAACCGGTAGTCCCTGTGGAACCGGTGGTGGAGCCGGTCAGGCTCGACGCTTGTGTCGGAGTCCTCTGGCTCACACCACCCGTTGTACTGGTCCCCTGAGCAGCCGCAAATGACGACCACGCCAGGAAGCAGGCCCAGACGGCCAACGTCGTAATGCGAACGGACATGATGGAAGCCCCCAGGACCGTAGGATGGCCTTTCAGGCCGTCCCCGAACATACGTGGTCCCGAATCCGCCAGAGGGACGGGCTGGAAAGCCCATCCTACGGCACGGATCGCCCACGCTCGCGAGTCCGCGCGAGAACTCACGTATTCATCATATCAGAATTTAACCGCTGTCGAGATGATTCCGACAGCAGGCCGGTCTAAGGATGCTTCGATTTCTTCATTGACGCCCCGGAGGAATCGCGAGATTCGGATCGTCTATCGGTCCTCACTGGCATCGAGAGGTTCTGCTTGAGTGGAGCGAAGACGCCGGGGAGCTTCAGTGGCGGATTCCGCCGGTTGGTCTGGACTTTCAGAATCGCGAGTCGCCTCTTCCGCTGCGGCTCGCAGACTGTTCAGGGTCTGGGTCTGTCTGTGGGCCGACTGAATGGCCCCCAACGGGATGCTGGGTGTGTGGCTTTCGTTGGCGTCGGCGACGCCTTGCGGATCGTGTTTCAGGTCGGACCAGTTGGCGGTCTCGATCGCCTGCTCCGGCTCCGACTCTCCAGAGACAGTCACGATTTGCTTAGGGCGTTTGTCGGGATGAGCTGTCGTGGAGTGCCCGGCGAGTTCAACGGTGGCCATCCGCGAATAGACCGGCAGGCCCCCCTCCGGGGTAAAGCGAACGCGCAGCGTGCAAGAGGCAGCGTGCGATCCCTTGCGGGTGTAGGGGATGAAAATCTGGTACGAAGCCCCGAGATTGGAGGGCTTCAAAAAGGTATTCCAGGCCAAGGCGGGGAAGTCGAACTGGTGGACCGGCTTCGACGAGTCGCCATCGACACCCAGTTCATCGAAGACGTAGATTCGCACATCGCCCATCGCCTTGACCGGCTCCTTGTAGCCGTTGGCGAACAGCAAGACCTGCCCCCCGAATCCGCGACAAGGCAAGTTATCCACGCCCCGCCCCTCAGCCGCTTCCCAGACGCAGAGGATCTCGCCGACCGGATGCTGATCATCAGCCTCCTGAAAGCGGTTCATGGAGAGGAACGGAACCGAACTGCACCCCGAGGAGAGGAGCAGCATGAGGCCGAGCCAAGCGAAGGTGAGACGGGACATGCGGGTGGTGCCGTGAGTTGAGAGCTGTAGGAGTTCAGCCTTTAGGCTGTTCCGGACAGGCTAAAGCCTGGACTCCAGCCCGGAGTTTCCATCATCGAGTGGTCTTCGAGTTCTTCTGAAAGACCGTTTTCCGTGCCCGTTGCTGGACTTCGCCGCTCATCTGTTGGATTGGTTGTGGCTCGACTTCGTCGTACTCTTCTGTGGTGGGCATCTTGGAGGGAATCGATTGAGAGTGGAGACCCTGGTCATCTGGGGTTCCGAAGATCGGACCGTGGATCTGTTCCGCTTCGTCTTCGAAGAAGTGGATGCGCTGGGTTTCGATCTGCTTGATCTGCTCCATATCCTCGTCGCAGCGGATGATGCGCGGTGTCAAGAAAATCAGTAGCTCGGTGCGGCGATGGGCGTGTGAGTCGAATCGGAAGAGTTGTCCCACCAGGGGGATGTCGCCCAGCCACGGGACTTTTCGTTCGATGTCATCGTTCGAGTTCGTAATCATCCCCCCGAGGACAATCGTCTGGCTGTCGGGAACCTTCACTGTCGTGCTGGCCGTAGCGATGACTTTGATCGGTGAGGTGACCTCTCCGCCATTGGAGTCGGTGAGAATCGTCACGCCCTCTCCGGTGTATTCGCTCTTCTCCGCAGCGACTTCCATGACGACTTGTCCCTCATCGCTGATGCGTGGGGTCACGGTCAGAATGATCCCCGCGTTATCGCGTGTGATCGTCGGGACGACGTTGCCGTTGGCCCCGATTGTGGCTCCGTCGGTCACGGGAACCACCTGCCCGACTTGAATTTCGGCGACTTGATTATCCATCACGGTCACTGCCGGGCGGCTCAACACACGCACGTTGCGGCGGGCCGCCAAGGCTCGGATCAGGACATTCACCGAGTCAGAACTGGCCGACAGCACCATGCCGCCATAGCCCAGTTCGCTGTTCGTCCGACCGAGCGAGAAGCTGCTCAGACCTTGTGAGCCAACCTTGCCAGGGTGTACCGAGGTGTTGTTTCCCAGTGGCAGGTTGTTGAACGGAAAGCCCGGCGTTGAGGACTGCGAGATGATCCGGTTGGTCGTCGTCTGCACCCCGTTGGGAGCGGTGGTCGTTTCGGCAATCGTCAGAATATTGTCGATGACACTCCGGTCGAACAGGACCGAGTCCTGGAACCCGAGTTCCA
>JAYSVZ010000263.1:0-5967 GCA_043718305.1 Planctomycetota bacterium
TTCTTCGCTTCAACGTCGCTCAGGAATTGGTACTCAACAACTTCCCGGTATCGGGTGCCACTGGCGGCGGCTCTGAGCCGCCAGTGGCTTGGTGTTCAACAGCGGATCCACACTGGCGGTCCAAAGCGACCGCCAGTGGCACCGATCGGGGAATTCGGGAAGTTGATTTGGACCATGTCATAAGGCGCTAGCCGGCGCTAGCCGGCGCTAGCCGCCGGTTCAGGTCATCGTCCGCCAGAACCCGCGGCTAGCGCCTTGCGGCTCACCTCTCGATCACCCGAATGCCTCGTCATCAATCAGTCAGATCGGATAATGTCAAGCCTTCAGGAACTGAATTTCAAATCGATTCCCAAAATGGGCATTCTCTTCACGCGAGCGTTTGGTTCTGGTGTCACGGGCGGATATCATCCGGGTCGCCGGAGTGGGCGGTCGAACGAATGGACCGCACGGCAATCACTGGATGGGTGGGACTGTCATTAACAATTCGGCCAACGGATGTGTCGAACCCCAATCTTCGATGGATGGCTCACGGAGTGGGCCCGATCGAGTTTCCAGGACAGGTGGTCAAATGCTGCAAACAGGAACGAGTCCGCAGAGATCCAGGCACTATGTCGCTCCGTGCGATTTCGAGATCCGGCTGACTTCGCGGTCACGGCTGGTGCGGGCCGATGACCGGGAAGAGGATGCCATTGGTTTGCTCGATGTGGAAACCGGAGACCATTTCCTGGTCAGGCGGGCGGAGTGGTTGAAGTACAACGCAGGCCCTCGCCAGATTCTGATCCCTGTTTAGTTCTTGCGTTGGCAGGGGCGTTCCGGCCATGGGCTAACCCACCGCTCGATCAATGACTGTCCGATCGTCGTGGATCGCTCCGCGATCCAACGTTGGTTCGCGGAGCGAACCACGACGATCATTTGTCGAATGGTCCTAACCCACCCGAGGCAGACTCAAGCCGGAACTCAGCAAGGTTGTCCGATGTCCGAGAGTCTGCCCCTGGTCGATCGCCCCCTCATCACCGACCTGACCCGGACGGAGTTACAGGCGTGGTGCGTCTCCCACGGTTTTCCCAGCTATCGGGCTGACCAAATTCGGCAATGGATTTTCGGCAAGCGCGTCAGCGATTTTGACGCCATGCACGATGTCCCCGCAGCCGCTCGCAAACAACTGGCTGCGGATTACGACTTCTGGGCGGGCCGGATCGTCCGGCACCAGGTCTCTTCGGACCGCACGGAAAAGTTACTGCTCGCACTGCGGCACGGCGACCTTGTCGAGTGCGTGTTGATGCGCGAACCCGATCGGGCCACGATCTGTGTCAGCACCCAGGTCGGGTGTGGGATGGGCTGTGTCTTTTGTGCGAGCGGGCTCGAGGGACTCAAGCGGAACTTGTCGACGGGGGAGATCCTGGAGCAGGTGTTGCGGGTTGACCGACTGCTTCCGAAGGAAGAGCGGGTCACGAACATCGTCGTGATGGGGATGGGGGAACCGCTGGCGAATCTGAAGAACCTCTTACCCGCCCTCGATACACTGAACGACAAGGGGGGGATGGGACTGGGAGCCCGGCGGATCACCATCTCAACGGTCGGTCTGCCCGAGAAGATGCGCGAGCTGGCTCGGCATGGGACGCCGTACAATCTGGCGGTCTCGCTGCACGCTCCCGAGAACCATCTCCGCACCGAGATTGTCCCCACGAACAAGGCAACCGGCATTGACGCGATCCTCGCAGCCGCCGACGAATACTTCGAGGTCACCGGTCGCCGTGTGACCTATGAGTACGTGTTGCTGGCCGGAAAGAATGATGGTCCGGATCAGGCCAAGCAACTGGCCAAACTTCTCCGCGACCGGGTGGCACACGTCAATCTGATCCCGATGAACCCCGTCGCCCCGATCGATCTGTCGGCCCCTGCCGAGCCGCGCACAAAGATGTTCGCCGAGATGCTCGAGCATGGCGGGGTCAACGTGACGGTCCGCAAGCGAAAAGGGGCCGACATTGATGCGGCCTGTGGACAGTTGCGGCTGACGGAACTGACAGTCGGCAAATCGCCGTTAGCCGACTGAAGCCTGGATTTTCAGGATTCGATCCGCATACAGTTCGAACTGGTGATTCGATGTCTGGCCATCACGGTGGCATTGATGCCACGCTTCACGGGGAACCGGATTGCGACTTGATGTAGGTCTTCAATTCTTCACACTCGGGTGACGCGAGAAACGCCTCGAATTCTTTCTCGGACTCATACACTGAGAGATCGAGTGACATATTAAATAACACCATGATCTCCTTCAGCGTATCACGTGTAGCGGCATGGTCTTTTTGCGCTGCGGTAATCATGACCTTGGTCCAATAACTGTTCTCCAACGTGGGTTCTTGTTGAATCGACTGGTCGATCGTTTGTCGTGCCTCATCCAATAGTCCAGATTGCCACTGCAAATCGGCAATAAGCGACAAGATGTAAGCATCCCCTTCAAGCGACTCATTGAGTTTCCTGGCCGATTGAATGGCCTGCTTCAAGTCTTTCTTAGCCGCGTAGTAATCGATCGAGTAGATCTCTACTGCGGGGTCGTTCGGATGGGCGGAACGATACCGATCGATCACCTCGATAAGGTCATCAGTCCGATTTCCCTTGATGGCCGCTGTTAATTGCTGGAGCAGGCAGAACTTATCGTTGCGCACTTCGAGAGGAAGACCGGCTGCGATCTTCAGTGTTTCTTCGTATCTCTGCTGCTGATTATTTTGGATCATCTGTGTGATTTCATGCCAATGTTGGGCGAAGGCCGTTTCCTTTCCCGACAGGCGATCCAGGAAGCCCCGGTTCTTTAGACTTTGGGCCTGAACCTCAAGCCGGCGAAACGTCTGGGACATGTCTTCACCTGAAGCGGCGATCCATAGATCGACCGCCCGCAAGCCGTTTGCTCCTTCCCGCAGGAGGAACTCATGATAATTGACTCCCCCTTCGGGTTGGAGCAGCCGCAACCGGATGCGGGTTCCCTCGGGGCGACTCAATACCCGCGTCACGGCGTAGGAGCCCCCGTTCTGGATATTCGCCCGGATCTGAACGGAGAGACTGTTCTGTCCCGTGGCACTCATCATAAAACCGCGAAGGAAGGCTGCCTTCGAGGGCTCAGAGACATCGAGTCCTTGATAGCTTCGGTCCAGCATCGCATTCCAGTCGATGAAGTCCTGCAAGCCGTTTTCCCGAGTTTGGCCTTTAGCGATGGCGTTGATCATGCGCTGACCGAAATCCCTGGCCTGCTCCTCTGAAATTGGAGCAAGTGGAGTCACATTCGCCGGAGTGTTTGCAGGAACGACGCCCCCCTCTGTCGTGGCAGTTGTCGGTATGGTCGGGGCGACTAAAGGTGCTGGCGAGCCACCACACCCGCTGAGCAGACAGAAAAAGATAACCGTCAATAACACGTATGATCGGGTTCGCACCGGGACCTCTCCTTCGTTGACTCGTGCCGTTTTGCGTGATGGGCCAGTGGCATGTCTTAATGATGAAAGACTAGTCTCAAACACATCCTGCGACAAGGCCCAGCGGTAGGGTATACCCATTGTGAATCACTGCGGCGCCGTAGGGAGAACACAGGTACTGTTCAATTCTGCCGGCGTGAGGATTAAAGTTCAGTCGCAAGTGCGGCGTCTGGCGGCATGGATTCCCATGGGACCTGCCTTGATGGTTCGCTTGTCGATCCAACCCTCTCTTCGAAAGCACCTTCCGACATGCCAACGACCGTCAATGGGATTGGGACGCATTACTACGGCAAGAAAGACCCCGCCAGTCGGCCAGGGACTTGTCCGCACTGTGGAGCCCAAGGGAACCTGGAGTCGTACACCACCCGGCTCTGGTTCGTGATCGTTTTCATCCCGATCATTCCCCTCAAGCGGATCAGGATCCTCGACTCCTGCTCACGCTGTTCGCGGCACTGGGTCGCGGACCCCGAGCAGTATGAGATGTCTCGCCAACTGGCGGTCTCGGGGGCTCTCGAAAAACACCGCGAACAGCCGACCGTGGAGTCCGCGCTGGAGACGCATGCCAATTGCCTGGCCTTTCACATGCATCAAGATGCGGATCTCTTTCGCGAAGGCGCGCTGACGCAGTTTCCGAACAACGCCGATCTGCTGGCAGGCTTTGCATCGCACCTCGATCAAACCGGTCGCTGGCAGGAAGCAACGCCGCTTTATGAACAATCGTTCGCCATCAAGCCCGAGACCCCCGAAGTTCGTTACAGCTTGGCATGGCGCCGCACCGGTGAAGGGAAACTCGACGAGTCATACGAGTTGCTCGACTACCTGCGACATCCTGGAGCCGGGCAGTCGTTCAACCTCGATCCGCTCCAGAGACTCGCCCAGGAGTACCAGAAGAATGGGAACCACGAGAAGACCCTTGAACTCTGCGCGATCACGCTTCGTGAAGCCCCCGCGATCGGCGAGCAACATGCGTTTCGGAAGCTGGTCGCGAAGTCCGAAAAGGCCCTGAGCGTTGATTCATCCCTGCTGCCGAAGAAGGAGTTTTCCGTCCGCGGTCTCTTTGATTCGAAAAGCGGAGCTCATTCGCCGGGGTTCCGCTGGGCGGTATTCGGGTCGATTGTCACCTTCCTGTTTTTAGTCGGGATGGCGGGACTCAACGAATACAGTCGGCGGCACCGGACCTTGTATGTGGTCAATGCCTTCGCTCAACCGGTCCAGGTCTCGGTCGACGGAGGCCCTCCCGTCCAGGTCCACCAGCGAACAAAGATTCCGGTGTCCGAGGGGCAACATCAGATCTCGATCACGGGACCGATCACGAAGCAGATGGCGATCGACCTTCGCTCGCCGTACTTCTCGCGCTGGCTGTCGAGTCCTCTCTGGGTCATCGATATCGAGAACATGTCGGGCGTCTTTGTGAACACGATCAAGTATGCCGTCAACCCGCAGCCGCCGAATATTCGCTGGCTGGACGAGGGACTCAACTTCGTTCCGCATGTCGACTATCCCTTTGAAACGCCGCCCGACTCGCTCAAGGTCGAAGGCCGAAACTCCGTCGTCACGAAGGTCCATGTCGGCACCATGCCCACCAGCCCCTCTTCGATCTTGCTGGGGCAAATCATGCAGCCGGATCAAACGAGCGCGCTGGCTTTCGCCGAAGGGCATCTCGATCAGAATCCCAATGACTCGGCGTTGTTGAACGTTTACGCGTACCGGGCGAAGGGAGATGCGAACGTGCAGCGGGTCACCGAGTACATGAAGTCTAAGCTGTGGAAAGAGCCGATCTCGGTCGCGTGGCATCGGACGTATCAAAGCCTTAAGTCGGTCAGCCCGCGACATGCCGAGTTGATCACTGAGTACGACGCACAGTTGCAGAAGGCCCCGAACAGTGCGTCGCTGCTCTACCTGCGGGGCCGGATCAGTCCGACGCGGGCCGAGCAAACCAAGTTCTTCCGCCAGTCGTTCGAGATCGATCCGCAACTCGGCTGGCCCGCGATGGGGATGGCGATCGATGCGGCGAACACCGGCGACTGGCGCGAGGCCAAGCTCTGGTGCGACAAGGCAGCTCCCGCAGTCGGCAGCGATCAGTCATTCCGAACCGTCCAGCACACGATCCAGATGGCTCTGGGTGACACAGCTGAGCTGGAGACGACTTACCGCCAAGCGATGCAAGGGAACGATCTGATGGAGATGCTCACAGCGCTCTTTCGGTTGACCGATGCCCTCGCCGGTGCCGGGAAGACCGACGAGGCCCGTCGCGAGTACCAGACGATTTGGAGCCGGGTCTCAAGCGGTGAAGCGAACTCGAGTGGGCGGACGACGTATGAACTGATGGTCGATTACGTCTGCGGCGACACCGAAGCGTTTCTCCGGAAACAGCCGACGCTGGAGCCGACAGAACTGTCGGCCTATCAGTTTCAATTCTTGCTCGCGACCGGACAACCCGAGGTGGCTGCGAAGATGCCGGACCTCGCCGAGATCATCCAGGATGAATGGACGGGGCCGCTGG
>JAYSVZ010000264.1:0-5964 GCA_043718305.1 Planctomycetota bacterium
CGGGATTCTGGCATCCCTTCCGGATGCAATCACGGGCCGGGCTGGGGACCGGTGGTGTCGCTGCCGCTCAACCACCGGCTCATTTCGAAGACCCCTCCCAGGGTCGGGCAAGCCACATTCGCTCTCCATCGACGGGTGGCCGGAATTCGCGACTTCCCCCTTGGCGACTCTGCGCGTTGGCGTCTTTGCGTTGAAATCCAGCTTCCCTTGACATTCTTACTGGGATTCTGAAGCAGGAACATGATGTGTAGAAAGGTCAGACTTGTCCGCCCCGTGGGATCGGCTTCCAGCCTGTATTTTGGGCGAATATGACAGGCTGGAAGCCTATCCCACGGTCTGTTTTCTCTGATCGCTCGCCTCAGCCAGATGAGTTGAACCCGACTCGACGCGGCTGCGGACCACTCCCTCGGTGAGCCGAGTTTCGAGTTGGTCGCCGGGTTGAACGTCGGTTGATCGAGTCACGACTTGGCCGGTCGCCGCTTTTAAGGTGATGCTATATCCGCGGCCGAGTACCTTGAGCGGGGACAGCGCATCGAGCGTTGCGGCGAGTGTGGCGAGCTGGTCTCGGGAGCGGTCGACGCGGGCGGTGGCGACGCGATCGAGGCGGCGGTGCAGGTCTGCGACCCGGTTCGCGAGGGGCGCGAGCTGTTGTTGGGGGTGCGTGAGGACCGGTCGACGGCGAAGGGCTTCCAGGCGGTCGCTGGCGGACTCCAGCCGGTTTTCCATCGCGCGCGTCATGCGACGAAGCAGTTGTTCAAGAGTCGCCGAGACCTCTTCCGCATCGGGAACAACGATCTCTGCCGACTCGGACGGTGTCAGCGCCCGCCGGTCGGCGACGAGGTCGCTGATGCTCACGTCGACCTCGTGGCCGACGGCACTGATGATCGGGATCGGACTCTCGGCGATCGCCCGGGCGACGACCTCTTCGTTGAACGGCCATAAGTCCTCCAGACTCCCGCCGCCGCGACCAACGATCGCGACATCGACCCCTTCCAGGTCCGGCAAGATCCGAATCCCGCGCGCGATCCGCGCTGCGGCTCCCTCCCCTTGCACGGGGACCGGGACAATCACGAGTCGGGCGGCGGGCCAGCGGCGAAGGATCACCTGGATGATGTCCCGCACGGCGGCCCCCTGGGGACTGGTGACCAAGGCGATCCGCCGAGGGAATCGCGGCAGGGGGCGCTTCCGCTCTGAATCAAACAGCCCCTCCGCTTCGAGCTTCTCCTTCATCTGGCGAAAGGCCAGCTCCAGCGGTCCCAGCCCTTGTGGGACGACCTCGTGGATCACGAGTTGGTACGTGCCGCGCGAGGGGTACAGGTCGAGCGCACCGACGGCGACGATCTCCAGTCCGTCCCGCAGATCAAATTTGAGCGAGCGAGCGGTATCGCGCCACAGCACAGCCCGCAGTTGGGCTTTCGAGTCTTTCAACGTAAGAAACAGGTGCCCGTTCGCAGTGCGACTGACGTTCGAGACCTCACCGCGGATGGCGACCAGCGGAAAGTAGTCCTCGACATGCGATTTCAAGAGGGCTGTGAACTGCCCCACGGAGAGAATCGGGATCTGGTGCGGAGTGGTCACGGGACACGGAACCTACGAGTCGAATGACTTCACGGGGATCATAAACTCGACTGCCGAGGCCGGAGTCATGGGGACATCGTGCGCGTGCTCGCCTTCGGCCCACCGAATCGCCCAAGCTGTGGCGATACCGGCCAGCAGCATGACCGTCAGTGGGACGCGGTGGTGCGAGTGGAACTCCATCTCGGGAAGCAGATCGCCCAGCGAGATACAGAGAAAGACCCCCGCCGCGAAGGCGAGCGTGTAACCGATGATCTGGGGATGCTGGCCAGTCCATCGAGAAAGCCCCATCAGGAAGATGACCGCTCCCAGGGGACACATGATGGAATAGAGCAGATTAACGATCGACCTTAAGTTGGATGGGCATTTGCCTTGCCGCATGAGAACGGCAATCGACACCGAATCGAGGGGTTTGTGGAGGATAATCGCCAGGAACGTTCCGAACCCCACCCACAACGCCTGGGACGCATGCGCCCCCGCATGAACGCTCGCACCGAGGGCCACCCCATCGAGCAGCGAATGGACCGAAAGGCCGAAGCAAACACCGATCCATCCCATCGACTGCGGGCCATGCGCGTGACCGTGATCATGCGAATGCGCACACGCCAGGGGTGGCGGTGTCAGCGTCACGAGCGCCGGGCCACAGCCGCCTTCGTCGTGGTCATGACTGTGATCGTGGTCGTGCGAGGCCGTGGTCTCGGACACTTCCGCCGCTCCGTGGTCATGAAAGTGAAACATCCGCAGCAGCAGAAACATCACGACCATTCCGATCATGAGTGCCAACATCGCCGCGTCGATATGCAAGCCCCCCAGTTCCACCATCGCATGCGGCAACAGGTGAAAGACGCTGATCCCCAGCATCAGCCCGCCGACGTAGCTCACCAGCATCTGCATCCGCTCATGAGTCAGCGAGACCCACTTGGGCAAATATCCACCCAGGACGGAAGCTCCCACGATCGCCAGGCAGTAGACCAGGACGACCATCGATTGCCCACCGGTCAATACATGACGATGACCGGGAAGCTGCGACACCTCATCCGCCGCTTGCGCCAGCGCTGGCTGGCCGCACAACAGACAGAAACACAGTAGCCCAACGAGCGCCCGGCCCACACAGCCCTTCATCCGAACGCCCCTCATCTCATCACCCGAACGCCCCGGAAACCACCAAGCGGTTTCGAGCAGAGCAAGCTGGCGATTGTCTCGGGGCTGTGGGGAAACTGCAACCGGGCACAGAACGAGGGATCGCCAGAGTGTGTGCGTCCCATTCGTCGGTGAAATCCGATCACACCTCTGGACTCCGATCATGAGGCTGGTCCGCAGCCGCGAAGCGGCGACAGCGCCCCCCCCTTCCCGAGACGGTCTGGGTTCCCAGTGACTCAACGCCGATCGATCTGTCGCCGCTTCGCGGCTGGGTCGGCTCAGCGTTTCATATTCCGTGGGTTTCACCCACGGCTATATGCTGCCACCGCTTCGCGGCTCAGAACACGGTCGATGCGAAAGGTGACCCCACCGACGTTTGGGACGCACACACGACGCCAGATCTCTCAACCCACATGCGTGGGATCGATAAAACGCACGCCTTATGATTTAATGTGGAAACCATGCGGATCGAACTTCTGGGAACTGGTGGGTTTCACCCCAACGATCGACGGGAAACGGCGTGCGTCGTTGTCCCCGAAATCGGGTTGGTGTTTGATGCCGGGACAGCGGCCTATCGATTGCCGTCACGGGTGGTAGGGAAGTCTCTCGATCTGTTTTTATCGCACGCGCATCTCGACCATATTTGCGGGCTACCGACACTTCTGGTGCCGATGTTACGCGGGGAAATCTCTAGGTGTCGGGTGCATGGGACGGCCCAGGTGTTGCGGGCTGTGCGCGAACATCTGTTTCATGAGGATGTCTTTCCTGTGATGCCGGGGTTTGAGTTTGTGGAATTGGAGCCAGGGCAGCAGATCATCGTGGGATCAAGCTCGGGACTCTTGGTCGAGGTCACGCACCATCCACTGCCGAGCCATCCCGGGGGGTCACGGGCCTACCGTGTCGACTGGAACGAACGCGGCCGGTCCCGGTCGTTGGCCTATGTCACCGACACGACCGTCGACGGGAGCTACACCGAGTTCATTCGCGGTGTCGATCTACTGATTCACGAGTGCTACTTCCCCGATTCCCTGGCCGAATGGGGACCGAAGACGGGACACAGCCACACCTCGCATGTCGCCGCCCTCGCTCGCGAGGCAGAGGTGGGGCGACTAGTTCTGACACATGTCGATCCGACGCATCCGGAGGACGACCCGCTCGGGATGGAGACAGCGCGGCAAATCTTTGCAAAGACTGAGTTGGCCGAGGATGGGTTGGTCTGGGAGGTGGGTTGACCTTCTCAAAAAAGGTTCGGTTCTCTTCACTCTCCGTTTGATGCGTTTGACACCAGCGACTCTCAAAGAACGGGATGTCCAAACGGTGGTCTGGAGTTGAACCCGGCTTATTGAACAGTTCACTCCCCGGGCGTGACTCCGACTGTCACCAGTGCATTGAATCGGTCGACCGGTTCGTTCGCACTCCACGCGATCCCTCTGAGTAGTAAGACGCGGAACAGCGGGTCATCGAACGTCCACGAGTAGTGTCCCGGGATCGAGACGAAGACCCGGCCGCCGCTGGGCTCCAGCGTCCAGAAGAGCGGACGGCTGGCCCCCTCTTCCTCTCCACTGGCCAGCACGTTGATCCGGCTCGCATCGCCCGGCAGAAGCCAGTAGCTCTCATCATGCAGATGCAGCTTGTCGAAGTTGCGACCAATCGGGTGCTTTGAGCCTGTCTCGAAACCGAGGTCGAGTGGACCGTGGCGGTACTTGATCTTGCTGGCATCCGACGCCAGCCCGATCCGCTGCGCAAACGCCGGTGCCTCTGCGCCGCCTTCCACGGCCCAGTGGATGTAGACCAGCCCGCCACCCATCTTCAGGTGGGCATCGATCGCCCTGGCGCGCTCGGCGTTCCAACTGCCACGCTGAAAGAAGGCGATCGTATCGGCGGCTTGAATCTGCTCGGCGGTGGGCCACTCCATTGCCGTAGAGACCGTCACGCCATCGGCGGCTTCAAGGAGCTTGCTCCACTCGCGGAGCCACGCCGGGTAGTCATGCTCACCGGGTCCATGGTCCTTGGCCCCCGCGACGAGCAGAATGTTCAGCGGCTTCAAGGGAGTCGGCAACGGAGATGAACCCGCCAAGACAGCCGCGACCTCGGCCCGCGATCGCGGCGGCGGGGCTTGCTCCTTGGCGTCGCTCGGCATTCGGGGTGGAGCCAGCAGCAGATACGCGAGCAGGTCATTCATCTTCTCCGGCCCGAGCTTCTGCGGCAGCCCCTCGGGCATCACGGACACCGTTGAGGGTTGAAGGACTTCCACTTCGCTGCGGGCGATCCGGACCGACTTCCCGTCCTTGTCACCGATGATGAGTTGCTCCCCATCGTTGTGTAGAATGCCGGTCAGCACGCGGCCATCCTTGAGCGCCACTGTGTATCCCAGGTAGTCGGGGTTGATCGCAAAGCTCGGCTGGGTGATGTCGCGTCTGACTGAAGCGAGATCGCGATGCCGCAGGTTCGCCAGGTCGGGCCCGATCCGCCGCCCGTCTGCAGCGGCGATGTGGCACTTGGCACAAGCGGCCTCTTCACTGTGAAAGATGCGGTAACCACGGCCCCAACTGGCATCGGCGAGTTCTGGCGGGATGGTGTCCACGGCTTCACTCTTGAGGGCCGGTGTGAGTTGTGCCCAGGGAAGGTAGAACCTCCGCAAGGCAATCGGCCCGGAGCGGGTGGTGCCATCAGCGAGTTCGACATGCCATTCGACTTCGAGGTCCGAGGGGAACTCGCGATCAACGAGCCTCGGGATGTGAACCCGCAATGACTCGGTGGTCTCGGACAGAATTGGTACGCGGACTTGTAAGAACCCGGGTGTTCTTTTCTCACCGTCAAAGGGCTGTTCGTCCTCTCCCGCGACGATGCGCAAGTTGTATTTGCTCCGAAATACGATCGATCGGGACTTGATGAACTGGTCCGTTTCGAGTTGGTAGTCCAGTGGGCTGCCCGGTTGAGTCACGGGGCGAAAGAGTCCGCGTAGATCGATCCGCGTTCGTAAGGAAAGAGCACCGCTCTCTGGGGGATACATCTCAGTCGGCCACTTCAATGGTTCTGCGAGACTCACGTCAAGGTGTGGCAGCGGTCGCTGCCAGCCTTCCAAGACTTCGGATCGAAGGGAATGCCAATCGGCCTGGACTCCATTCAGCGTATACGCCAAATCGACCGCCGCATGCTGCGGCAGCGTCCCGTGGGATAGGCTTCCAGCCTGTCGGTCTGGGGAGTCTTTGTCTTTGGAATCACTGACAGGCTGGAAGCCTATCCCAC
>JAYSVZ010000265.1:0-2078 GCA_043718305.1 Planctomycetota bacterium
ATCGCCAAGTCTCCGTCCGAAGTGGAACTCTACTCCCAGCGGGGCGATGTTCGGTTCTTCTTGGGCGAGTTCAAGGAGGCTGTGGCCGATTACGAGAAAATGGTTCAACTCGATCCCGCGCTCGACGCCCAACACTGGCGGCGGGCGATCGCTCACTTCTATGCGGGGGACCATGCACAGGCGGCAAAGCAATGTGAGAAGTACCACGCGTTCGACAACGTCGACCGCGAGAACGGCATCTGGCGATACCTTTGCCAGCGGAAAGCGGGCGGCCTGGAAGAGGCACGCAAGGAGCTGATCAAGTACACGAAGGATGACCGCGAACCATTCGGCGACCTCTACCGGATGTTCGAGGGGAAGCTGACCGGGGATGAGATCCTGACCAAGATTCGGGCTGCGAAACTCTCGGACGACGAACGGAACAAACGGCTGTTCTATGCTGATCTGTATGTCGGTTTAAACGATGCCATCGAGGGGCGAACCGATTCCGCGATCACGCACCTGGAAGCCGCCTCGAAAAACCGCTGGGGGGCCGAGGCCGGGTACGGTCCGCACTACATGTGGCAAGTCGGGAAAAGGCACTTGGAACTGCTGCGGGCCGAGAAGGCCAAGCAGGCCCCGTGAGCGACCGCGATATTCTTCGAGCGGGCAGAATTGAAACGTGTCTACTAGAGAATGCGTCCGACCAGCCCGCTAAAAGAATCACTGCCCTGTGGATGAGCGAGCGTCTCCAAGTTCGATGAACTTATTCCGCGACCACTCACATTCCGATATACCGCGAGTAGACGCTGCGTGCGATCCCGGGGTCTTCCGTTCCCTGAACGATCGCGCGGCCGTCGGCAAAGACAGTCAGTTGGTAACCGCCATCGGTGGTGATGAGCTTGACGAGGAATGGATTTCGAGTGACTCGACCGCTCCCGGTGAGTCGGGCCTCAAGCTCAGTCAGTGAAAGCTGCATCGCGGTGGGCGGAGTGACTTGGACGGCGTTCCGCCCGCACAGGACAGCCGACCGGGCCGCCTGCGATCCGCTCAGCCATGGACGCTCCCCGGTCAGGCACCCGGCACAGCGTCCCTCGTCCCGGTTCTCGCCGACGCGCAAGCGGCGAAAGGTTCCTTCCCACAGATCGACGACGGTCATCACGGGCTCGATCGCCTCACCGCGTCCCGCGAGGAGCTTGATCGCATCCAGGGCTTGAAGCGAGGCAATCACATTCACCGCTGGTCCCAGCACCCCCGCCGTGTCACAGGTCTCCCCGCTGCCCGGCTCGGGCACGCCCCCCATGAGACAGCGAAAGCAAATCGTCCGCCCGGGAATGAACGTCATGACCTGCCCATGACACCCCACGCAGCCCCCATGCACCCACGGGATGCCGCGTTCGAATGCCAAATCGTTAATCAGGAACCGCGTCTCAAAGTTATCCGTCCCGTCCACGATCACTCCCACATCACGCGTCAGCTCACGAATGTTCTCGCAAGAAAGGTCAGCCACCACCGGCTCGATGACCACCTCCGAATTGATGATCCGCAATTTGCGCGTCGCAGCTTCGGCCTTCGGAAGTTGCTCAGCCACATCTCGCTCATCATAGAGCACCTGCCGCTGTAAGTTCGAAAGCTCCACAAAATCACGATCCACAATCCGCACAAACCCGACCCCAGCCCGGACGAGCGTCTCCGCAATCACCGACCCCAAGGCCCCACACCCGACAACGAGCACGCGCCCCGCCTGAAGGTTCGCTTGCCCCTCTTCGCCCAGCGGCGCGTAGAGGGTCTGCTTGCGGTAACGATCAACTGGGGGGACAGTCACGGGGGCAATCTCCAAAAGAAAGGGTGGGGGGATTGTGCCGTAGTCAGACCAGTGAAGCCACTCCGTTGACCCAGTGCGACGTAGGAGATGTCGCTCCGCGAACCAACGTTGGTTCGCGGAGCGATCCACGACGATCGGACAGTTGTTGATCGAGCAATCCTGAGAACATGGTCAAAAACAACTTCCCAGTTTCCCGGCAGAGTTGAACAAAAGGCAACGAAGGAAACGAAGGCTCAAGTCCAAAGTTTCTTCGTTTCCTTCGTTCCCTTCTGTT
>JAYSVZ010000266.1:0-5950 GCA_043718305.1 Planctomycetota bacterium
GGTCTTGCGGGTGGCGATCCCAAGAAGTTCTTTGGGGGGCAACACCACCATGCTGAAGGGGCCGTCTTGCGGCATGCCAGGAACTTGTGATGCCAGCACCCGTTTGGGAGAGACCTCCGCACCCGCCAGCGGTTGGCCTTTCTCATCCACGACTTGCAAAGTCACAGCTGAGGTCTCCGGGAGGCTCAATCGAACATCGGGATTCTTCGGCATGCGCGTCGATGCGACAGCAACCCCCACCCCAATGCCGTGACCCTGTTTCCACGCCCAGGCGGCATGCTGGAAATGTCCTTGTCCGTATTCGAGACTCGATTTGGGAACGGTGAAGCGAAATTCGCCCTGGGCATTGGTCTCGACCCGAGCGGTGATCGGTTGGCGAGTGGCCTTGTCTTGACCGACATCACACCACACGGTGGCCTCACTGACGGGACGGCCTTGAGAGTCGACGACGATGCCCGTCACTTGCTGGCTCGAATCCGCACCGGCCGCGTTCTCCAGGGAATCGGCGTTGTGCCTTTGGTCGCCATCCACCAGCGCCAGGATGCTGGCTTCTGGCTGGCCGCTCTTTCCCGGAGCGATCTCAAATTCGATCGTTCCGGTGGCCAGATTCTCACTCCAATTGGGAGTCTCGACCATCTGCCCCACGGGGGTATTCGGTGTCGAGGCTGGCTCGTCCGGTGAACCCGGTTTCGGGAGTGACGTATCGGGGATTGTCGTCGGGAGAGCAGGGATGTCCGTGCGCAGCTGAAGTGTCGTATTCACATCCCAGATCCCCTGGGAATGGGTCAGTCGATACTTCCCGGCCACTGGTTTGATGCTGGGCATCGGATCACCGAGATAAAGCCCCGGTGTCATCTCACACCATGCCTCGCCGGGCTTGAGTGTGATTTTTAGCGGCGCGACAAACATCCAGTGCATGATAAACGACACTTGGACATGGTGGCCGTCTTTGTCAGTCACCGTCGGCGGATCGTTCCAGTGGTCCTGAGAAATATGAAACGTCAACTCCTCCTGCCCCACGTTGCGGTATACGAGCATCAGTGGGAATCGCTCACCCTTGGCAAACGAGCGGGAGAGTGTATTGATCGCGAAGCCCAACTGAATGCCGCGTTTGGCTTTGCCGTAGACAGGCTTCAACTGCTCCAGCTGCTGTAACGTTGTCGGATCGCTGAATGCCTTGCGGCACAGATCTTGCGAGAACGGGTACTCGCCTGGGATTACTTGGTCTTCGGTCGCAGCTTTGGGGGCCTGCGGTGGGGCGGGTTCCGGAGTTAGATTCGCGGCGAAATCAGCTGGGACTGCGGCCAGTGTAGCGATGGTTCTCGCCTCTAAGGCTCCATCGTCGCCCTTGAAGATCTCGAATTCCAGTGGGCCAGTGGTGAGGCTTTCGCTCCACCTCTCCGATACCTCTTCCGCTCCCCAGAAGATTCCTTCGCTGTACTCAATCGTGTACTTACCAACGACCGGATCGGCGAAGCTGGGGGCCAACGGTTTCTTGCCGAGTCCCAGTCCCCCGGTGGCGACCCCGTACGCCTCGCCTGGCTTGAGCGTCACGGTGTAGGTGGGCTTCATCAAATACGCGAGCATCGCAGTAATTGTCATCGGCTCACCGCGCTTGTTCCCTACGAGGACTGCTCGACTCGGTCGGGTTTGTCCGGCCTTGTGTTCAAACTTGTAATAGCTCGGAAACGCCGTGATCGGTATCTCTCCTTCTCGATCTCTCCGAACACTCGGGGGGTAGGCCATGAAGTCCGGGTGAGTCTGGAACGTCACCTCTTTGTCGCTGACGTTGCGAAAGAACAACTCCATTGGAATCCGCTCGCCGATCACGTACTGGCGTTGATGCAACGAGGAGAACGCCACCCCGAGTTGAATCCCGCGTTTCGCCTCGCCAAAGACTGGCTTCAAGATCGCGATCTGCTCCAAGGCTGCGGGGCCATTGATATGCGAGGCATGTCCCAGCAGCCCGGCGTAGACCTGGCGGGCGTCTTGAATCGGGATCGCGAAGCCGATCCTCTGGGCTCCGGCCCGGATGGCGATGTTGATGCCGATGGCCTCGCCTTTGGTGTTGAGCAGTGGCCCACCGCTGCTCCCTGGATTCAGGGCGATGTCGGTTTGGATCAGGTTCGTGTACTTCTGGTTCTCGTTCAACTCCACTACGCGGCCCATTCCGCTGATGATCCCGCGAGAGACGGTGTGATTCCATCCAAACGAGTTACCGATCGCCGTCACTTCATCGGTCACCTTCACGGGGGCGAGGTGCTGTTCGGGCATCACGATGAGTGGCTGAGTCGGATGCACTTTCAGCAGCGCCAGATCGTGTACCGGGTCTTGGCCGACGACACTGGCCGGATAAGTTGTCCCGTCATGCAAGGTGACTTGAATCGACTTCACACCATCGATGACGTGATAAGCGGTCACGATGTAGCCACGAGCGTCGATGATCATCCCGGATCCCATGCCGTGAACCGTCGTTGGTCCTCCCAGCCCCAACGGAGCTTTGGATGGAACCTCTTTCTCCGTCTGGATATCAACGGTGGCTTCAAAGGCTTTCTGGAATGTGGGAGTGATCTCAACCGGCTTGGCTTCCGAAGCCGTCGGTTGAATGGGAGCCAGGCCACAGAGAATGGCGATCCCGACCAGCACGCTGACGATGGCCACGCGCCGCGAGACCGGCCCATGACCGCGTGCCGTATCGAACAGCGACTTCACGCGGGTCTCCAAGCTGCTCCCTTCGGCCATGGCGACGCCGAGGGACAACCCGCGCGGGGCGCAGCACAGCCTTGCGACTTCGAGGAGCTGTTCGGCGTAGTCGCTGGCCTTCTCGCCGGATTGGACGACGGCATCGTCGCAGGCTTGCTCGCGCTCTTGCCGCAGTTGTCGCAGGGCGAACCACGCCAGTGGATGGAACCAGTAGAGGACGCAGGTCAGCCGACCGAGTACCTGGCACGCGACATCGCCGCGCTGCACATGGGCCAGCTCGTGGAGCAGCACCGCCCGCCGCATCGGCTCATCCCACGCGCGGGCCAGCTTCGGCAGTAGCACCACCGGTCGCCAAATCCCCCACGTGAGCGGTACGACCGACTGCGCATGTTCGCGCAGCTCCACCGACCGCGAGAGGCCCAGCCGCTGTCGCAACTCGACCAGCATCCCCGGCCAATCGCCTTCATGGACTGTCAGCGACGCTCGCCGCAACTGGACTGTTCTCCACAGACCGACGAGTAGTAGGACTCCGAAGAGGGTGACGCCCAGTGACCAGGCGGCACTGACGAGCAGCGAGGTCCACTCGATAGCAGTCAGCGGTGGAGCAGGAGGTTCGACGCTGGCGGGGGCCGGGTTTGGCAGTGGCTCAATGACCGGGGGAGCACTGACGACCGTCTTGACCGTCTTCTGAACAGATGGGATCACTGACCGCTCGGCGGGGAACCTCGGAGCGGGTTCAACGCGCGGTGGAGTGGCTGGCGGTGCAGCGGGATTCGGGAGGGGCGGCGAAAGTCTGACGACTTCCGCTACGGGGGCTGGGGCAGCGACTGGCTTGGGCGGCAGGATCGGGATCTGCCATGCGGGGAGAGCCCACGAGGCCACGGGCAGCAGCAGCAGCCCGCCCATCGTCATGCACCAGATCGAATGCCGCAGGGCTGCGGATGACCTCCGGCAGAGCCACGCTGCTAGTGCAGCGAGTAGTAACAGAGCTGTCCCCTTGGCGGCTGTGTCGAGCAGCAGTGATGCGAACGAGCGTGCGAGTGTGAGCGAGTCCATGCTATTTCCCCTCCGCTTTGGCTTGCTTGATCAGCCGGGCCATCCGGTCGAGATCAGCCGGTTCGAGTGACTCGGAGGAAACATCCAGAATCGCCGCCACGGCATCGGTCGCTGACCCGGCAAAGAAGATATCCATCAGCTTCCGCAGGGCCGACCGACTGGCGGCCTCTCGCGACTGGGTCGCCTTGTAGACGTAGCGCTTGCCGTCCTGCCGATGCGACAGCAGGCCCCTTGTCTCCAGGCGCCGGATCATGGTCCGGACCGAGGAGTAACTCGGCGGGTCGGAGAGTTGCTCCAGCACCTCGCTGACGGTCGCTTCCCCGAGTTGGTGAATGACATCCATGATCTGCCGCTCGCGGCGGGCCAGATCCTCGACGGGTTTCCGCTTGGCCATCCCTGAACCCTCCGTATGTGGCAATGAGTTAACACGTGGCAATTTATTGCCATTTCAAGGGGATGTCAAGCCTGTCGTCCAGGAACTGGAACTCAATGATCCTTGCAGACCCTTTTTGACCAAGAGATTATTCTCCGCGCGGGTGGTCGTGAGGCCTTCTTTCGTCGCCACGTTTCGCCAGAAACTGGGCGTGTGGCGTGATTCGCCCACGTTCTGGCGAAACGTGGCGACAGTTCAATTCTGCCCGCATGAGGAATATTCTTCTTCAACAAGCAACTATCTATTGACCACTGATCATTGGCCAAGGAGGCATAGCGCGGCATCGCCGCAACCGAAGGTGGTTTTGAGTGGTCAAACTTGGCGAAAACCGCTGGCCACGGTTGATGCCTGGACCCTGAAGGGGCCGGACGGGATCGCCTGTTGGTCGCGACCCCGGACGATCCACTATAACCCTTTGGAGCCCCTGTGATCCCATCCCCAAGGACCATCATTCATGTCACGTCTGCTTCTGTCGCGAACTCTTCTGCTGGCAGCCTTGTTTGGCTGTGGCTCGGGGGGGCCATCGCCAGAGATCGATCCACGCCTCGGCAAGATGGTTTATTTCGACCAGGAGACGAAGGCGGCGGTGGTCTCGAACATTATGACCCAGACACCCGCCGTCCACCCCGCGACGGGTCGCCCGACCCTGGTCCCGGCCAGCTACTGTGCCAAGTGCCAGAGATGGTATCCCGCCCCCCCGATCGAGGTCCGGGAACGCAACCCGCAGAGTGCCAAGTGCCCCAAAACTGGCGGTCCGCTCACGCTCGATGGGCCGTGGCCCGACAAGTCGCTCTAGGTCGAATTGTCAGCGGGGGGGTAGACTCCGCCGTTCTCTGTCGTCGTTCTCTCCGTCGTCGTTCGGGAAAGGAGTTCCCGCATGCCCCCTCGCCCTTGGATGTCGCTTCCCCAACTGACCATGCTCGCGGCGATCGCCGTGCTTTCGGGATGGGCTGGGGGCTTGATCGCGACGGCTCAGGAGTTATCTCCCCTCGAAGACGGCCCGGCTGAGGCGTCCCCGGTCTTTCCGGCATCGACACTTCGCGACTTGCTTCCCGCACCGCGGACCGGTGCCATGTCACCTGCGGGAGCATTGGGGGCTCCCAAACCAGCGACCCAACCTCGGGGCCAAGGGGTTCCGGGGTGCCTCGTGACTCACGATGGCCGTGTTTTCCAGGGGCGAATCCTGGAGCAAGGGGAAGAGGCTTACCGCGTGGACTCGGTGGGCGGGACAGCTGTCTTGCCACATGGTGAGGTGCTGACGATCGGCGATTCGCTGGCCGATGCCTACACCCGCATTCGTGGAAATATGCCTCGACCCGGGGCCGAGGGGCATCTCGATCTGGGACGGTGGTGCCTGCAAAATGAGCTCTATCAAGAAGCCAGTGAAGAAGCCCAGGCAGCCCTGAAATTAGAGCCTCGGCGACAGGCGGCATTAGAACTCCTAAGCCAAGCCGATCAGGCCCTGACGGCTGTGCGTCATCCCCTGCCAGCCCCTACGGTTGCCACGTCCGAACTCCCGCCACAGGCCGAGTTTGTCCGCCGGATTCAGCCGCTCCTGCAAAACAAATGCGGCAATGCCAACTGCCATGGGTCGTCATCTGCTTCGCAATTCAAGCTTCAGACCGTCGCGACCGGTTCAAGGCCACAGAATCTCCGGACCCTTCAGAATCTGGAAGCGGTCTTCAAGCGGATCGATCGCGACCATCCAGATCAGAGCCCGTTACTGGTTGAGTCACAACAACTGACGGGGCCGCATGC
>JAYSVZ010000267.1:0-2077 GCA_043718305.1 Planctomycetota bacterium
GCGCCCTGCGCTCCGTGAACACAGAATTTCCGTTCGATTCCGATGATGTCCGGTTCTGGCCGGTCTGTGAAGCCCTGGGTCCGCATGCCACAGCCGTCACACGCCACGCGGAGCTGTACGGGAACCCGGAACCGACCGCGAGGCTGGTCAATCAACTCGCTCTGTATCGGCATGGCCGGGCCGACTACGCCGGGGCCGAACCGCTGATGCGGCGGGCTCTGGCGATGGATGAGCAGTCGTTCGGGTCCGACCACCCGCGCGTCGCCATCGACCTCAACAACCTGGCGCAGCTGCTGCAGGATACGAACCGGCTGAGGGAGGCCGAACCGCTGATGCGGCGGGGATTGGTGATCGAAGAGAAGTCCAAAGGTGTCGATCATCCTCATGTCGCCATCCAACTCAACAACCTGGCGCAGCTGCTGAAGGCCACGAACCGGCTGGGGGAGGCCGAACCGCTGATGCGGCGGGCTCTGGCGATTGAAGAGCAGTCGTTCGGGACCGACCACCCGAGCGTCGCCATCCGCCTCAACAACCTGGCGCAGCTGCTGCAGGCCACGAACCGGCTGGGGGAGGCCGAACCGCTGATGGCCCGCGTGGTGACGATCTTCGAGAAGTCGCTGGGAGAGAATCACCCCAACGTAGCGACGGCTCTCAACAACCTGGCTGCGCTGCTGCAGGCCACGAACCGGCTGGGGGAAGCCGAACCGCTGATGCGGCGCGCGTTGGAAATCTTCGTTGCCAGTCTCGGACCCGACCACCCGTCGAGCCAGACGGTCGCGGGGAACTATCTCGATCTGCTGATGAGGATATCCCCCTCGCTTGGCACAGATTCAAAATGAGTCTGGCATCGCGACGGGATTCTTCGGCACTGTCTATGAGTCCTCCTACCCCCCGCGTTGGAGGTCCATCATCTGCCCGAACCGATCGAGAACCTTCAGCTTCAGCGGAAGGAACTCGGGGCGGTCGATCGCTTCGAGTTCGATCAGCCGCTGCGCAGCTTCGCGGGTTTCTAACAGCAATGCGTGGTCCTTGGTCAGGTCGGCCAGCTTCAGCGGCATGCTGCCGCTTTGGCGGGTGCCGAGGGCGTCACCGGGGCCGCGCAGTTCGAAGTCGACCTCGGCGATTTTGAAGCCGTCGTTGGTCTCTTCCAGCGCGTGCAGGCGGGTCGTGGCGTCGGGCAGGTCGGTCTCGGAGACGAGGAAGCAGTACCCCTGGTGCTTACCCCGGGCGACGCGGCCTCGGAGTTGGTGCAGTTGCGAAAGACCGAACCGTTCGGCTTCGAGGATCACCATGAGCGTCGCGTTCGGGACATCGACGCCGACCTCGATCACGGTCGTGGCGACGAGCGCTTGAATCCCTCCATCGCGAAAGTCGGACATCGTCACCGCGCGCTCGCGAAGGTCCATCTGGCCGTGAACGAGCCCCACCTTGAAACCCGCCAGTTCCGTCCGCGGCAACTCGCGATAGACCTGCTCCGCCCCTTGCTGATCGTCATCATTGCCCCCCTCGATCCGAGGGCTGACGATGAAGAGTTGGCGACCCTCATTGAGCTTCTGGCGGATGAAGTCCCAGCACCGTTTCTTGCTCGCCTGGCCAAAGATGCGGCTGGTGATGACCCGTTGCCGACCGGGGGGCAGGTCAGAGACGACCGTCAAATCAAGGTCGCCAAACTGGGTCAGACACAAGCTGCGCGGGATGGGCGTGGCGGTCATGACGATGATGTGGGGAGAGTGGCCCGCCTGCTCGGAGAAGCGTGAGCGCTGGGCGACGCCGAACTTGTGCTGTTCATCAATGACGACCAGGCCCAGGTTCGAGAACTTGACCTTTTCCTGGATGATGGCCTGCGTCCCGACGACGAGTTGGATCTCGCCGTTGGCCAGTCCATCATGGACCGCGCGCTGTTCGCGGGCCCCGATTCGTCCGGTGAGTACAGCCCGCTTGACGCGGCTTTGGCCGAGGATCGACTCCAGCGTCTCCCAATGTTGGGAGGCGAGAATCTCGGTCGGAGCCATGAGTGCCGCCTGCCACCCGCCCGCGACGGCTGCCAGCATCGCGTAGATCGCGATCACGGTTTTCC
>JAYSVZ010000268.1:0-5933 GCA_043718305.1 Planctomycetota bacterium
CGCAAACACACTCGCGTCCACCTCGCACTCCCGCTCCAACTCCGCCTTCCGCCTCTGCATCGAACCATCCATGGCTCTACCTCCCCGTGATCCTCGAACTGCCAACTCTTACGAACCATCATCTTCCCACATCAGACCTTACGAGGAATAGACCAACTCGGGACAGTCGAAGTAATAGGTTGGTCCAGACGCTGCTTTGAGCGTCTGAGTGACGAAGGTACAAGAGGTCCGCACTGGCCACATCACATCAGTTCACCCACTGGATCGGAATCCCCACCGTTCGGCCTCAATAGACCAACGGGCCGAGCCTGGCTAAGCCTCGACGATCGATTTCATTTCGGCCAGTCCCTTCTCGAAGCTGTCGCCGCACATCTTTTCCATGCTGAAAAAGATCCCCATGGCCTTTGCGATGAAGTGCATTTTGCCCGTCATGGCCCAGGTCACCGTCGTGTGATTCCCGTCGGGTACGAAGGTGAACATGACATCGTTGACCCCGGCAAAGGGGCGGAAGAAATCCAAGCGGATTTTGACGAAGTCGTTCGGCTGAGTCTCGACGATCGTCTGCCGACCGGCACCGACATGGCTATTGCCGTCCCACGAGTAGATGGCCCCCACTCCGGACATCGCCCCCTCGTAGGTCTGCTTGGCCTGGGGATCGAGTTTTAGCCACGGGTTCCAGACATTCATCAAATGCAGGTCATTGACCTGGGCGAAAGCGGTCGCAGCTGGGACCGCCATCTTCATCGATCGACTGACCCGCAAGTCATTCGAGCGGAGCATTGCGGTGATCACAAACAACACGACGACGACCGCCAGACCGATCAAGACATTGACGAGCATGAGTCGTTCCCACAGTGGCTTAGAAGGAGGTAGCAGCAATCTCTTGATGGTACTGAATTCAAAAGCCTCTGACATCCCCGAGGACGGGGCTTCCAAGGTGCTAGCACCACGGAATTCAACTCGCCAGCCCATCGTGCCGGATGTTTGATCACAGCCTGCATGTCATTTCCAAAACCAGAAAGTGGAACCACGGAACACACGGAACACACGGAAAAAGACAGGAAATCAAGCGTCATTCGAACGTCTCGCTGAGGGGCGAACGTCTGTCTTTCGGGGATGTGACATCTGGAAAGTGGCCGCCCTACGAACGATTTCCTCCCGGTTCTGTTCCGTGTATTCCGTGTGTTCCGTGGTTCCACCTCTGCCTCTGAGACTGTTGGAAATGCTGGGAATCCGTGGTATTTCCACACCTTGGAAGCCCTGTCCCCGAGGGACAGGGCGTTCCTCTCAGCCCTGTCCGAACGATCAAGGCCCGTCAGCTCGCGCCATTGCTCTCGCAGCGTGTGATGGAGGGCCGACTACCTCGATAACCCCACCACCATGATCAGCGCCATTCCCGCCATCAATGCGTCCTCGACAAACGTGACCGTCGACATCGGCAAGTTGAATACCGTCCCTAGGCAGGCACACTGGATCTGCCGTCGTTGGAGTAACGCCTGGGTGACACCGGCCATGCCGACCAGCATCACGACCAGTGTGATCAGGTTCGTGACAAGGGGGGCCAAGCGGGCGAGGTAAGCCATTCCCAATGCCAACTCGATGAACGGGTAGACGTATCCATAGGCTCGCACGGGACGGGCCACCATGTCATACGTCTGAAACGAGTCGACAAAGCCTCGCAGATCGAGCAGCTTGAAGAACGAAAAGACGACGAAAAAGCCGCCCATGAAGTTGGCCATCGCCCGCATCCACTCGAACTGCCCCGCCGCATATTCTGCGATGGCCACCAAGCCGATCAGGTAAGCGAACACCAGCAGCAGCGGCCAGTACGTGGCCACGAACGATTTCTCGTGGAGGGCGACAGCGGTGGGCTGCTCGATCGTGCCCAGCACTTTGAAACCAGCGCTCACGATGTGGCGTTCGACCTGTTCCGGCGTGACGCCGTCCCCCTCGATCGTCAAGACTTTCTTCGAATCGGTCGTATCCACTGACCAGCGGTGGATCATCGGGTCTTGGTCTAAGTGTGGCTTCACGGCAGCCACGCAATTGCCACAGTTCAGATTGGTCCGGAATTGTTGAACAGTCATGCAGCTCATCCGCGTAGTGGTACTCGAAGTGGGTTTGCAGGCGACGCTCACACACCGGACTTGATCGAGAATCACTCTACAGGGAATGACTGACCAGGACGACTGAAATCTCGACACTCCTTGCCGAAGCCGACAGGCCAGGGCTTCCATGGTGTGGCCAGCGTTGCCGCTGGGCTGGTTGGTCTGTGCCCCTCGAGGGAAGAACGGAGCATTCCTGGGACGGGAGTCAAGGTACGTCTCGGACTCCGCCTTCAGTGATGCGCGACTCCCGTAGTGGCGGACTTGCGGCGGGCCACTCATGGAACGTGTCATCACCCAAGCCCGTGGGGAGAATTACGCTTTCGCGTGGGCCAAAGTCCACGCCACGGGGATCGCCCACATGTGACTTCTCCCCCAGTCTTTTGCCGAATGGAGGTTTTTTCTCATTCCGAAGACAAAGTTTAGGGGGAAAATACCGGCGTGATGACTCAATCGCCCTCCAAAATTGGTGGGTTTCTCCAATTTGAGTGATGAGTTCACAGAATCTTTACGCCCGACAAAACTTTCTTGTTGACAGTGCGTCCCGATATCCGAAAAATCAGTGCTGCTCGGACATGACCCACCTCGACTCCCACCTCGCGATCCCGCATGCTGAATTCCCAGCGAGTTCCATCAATCGTGTTTCGTGGGTGAGTTGACGTTTTTACGCGAGGCCGAACCTCTCGCGTTGAAATGGCGTCCCCTTGTGGGACGGGCTGGGTTGCCCGGTGCTGTGTGCGCCCGGGAGATCGTCCTGCCATGGTTGGCTGAAGAGCGGTCAGAGTGTTCTCATGGTGAGAGGGGAACGTATGGATTTCCATTTTGATGTCGACCCGGATCTCGATCTGGCGATTGGCACCGAACTGAGTTTGGACGAGGCGGAGGGCGAGTTCGAACTCGAGGACTTCGCAGCACTGGGGATCGATCCCTGTTCACCGACTCCGGCGAAGCCGGGATCGGCGGAAAAAGTGCGGGTTCTGGCTGCGCGGTACGCTGCTGGCGTTCCCCTGTGGCATGATTCGGACTGCTATGACCATGGACCGGTCGATCCTTCATTCATGGACCAGGAAGAGTCCGATGAACTGGAGTTGGATGTTGTCGCAGACGACGACTTCTAGGCCCCCCGGGAGCGAATCGCTCCCGTGAGCCATCCGCCGCGTGCTTTGGTCCGTACCAGAGTCATCCACCGGGGAGCCCGACCAGGAAGGTTAGGCCCCGGTTTTTTATTGCGCCGATCAATGCTGAATCCACCCCATCTGGCCAAAACCAGCCACGACATAAGACGCCGTCGGGATCAAACGGAACCAGCGGAAGTCCCCAAAACTCGACCAAGCTGCCGCCTGGGGATGACGCGCTAAAAAAATCTCGCGGGCCGAAGCAATCTCCTCATCGAGGAGCAGCTTGATCTCCCCCAGCATTGTGACACGCCCCGCCGCCTGGGGCTCGCCGGACCGCGAGTCGCGGACAAAGAGACTCGCCCGGGGATCGTGCAGAAGATTCTTCGTATGCTCCGCCAAGCCACTCAACAACAGGAGGGGCTCACCGGCCTGGTTTAGGGCGAACTGCACCAGCGACGAGAAGGGAAACCCTGCGTGCCCCCGGGAGTGAGTGGCCAAAATGCCGACCTCGGCATCCCTGAGCAGTTGCCGCGCGACTTCCGAAAGTGATGTGTCCGATGGTTTCATAGCATCGTTTTACGCACTCGCCCCTGTTCCGGCAATGGGGCAATGGCAGATCAACCTGTCGCCCTTCGTTTCGCTCGTTCCCGAATCCGCGACACCAGCGTTTCCAGCGAGGCATCGGGGATCGAGGCGATGAGCTTCTTGGTGTACGCATGCCTGGGGGCGGCATAGATCCGGTCGGACGGGCCAAACTCGACGATCTCTCCAGCGTGCATCACCGCCATCATATCGGACATGAACTTCACTACACTCAAGTCGTGGCTGATGAAGATATAGGTTAACCCCCGCGTATTCTGGAGGTCTTTGAGTAAGTTCAGAACCTGAGCCTGGACTGAAACATCCAGTGCGGAGACCGACTCGTCGCAAATGATGAACTCCGGCTCCGCAGCCAGTGCCCGGGCGATCGAGACGCGTTGCCGCTGCCCGCCGGAGAACTCGTGCGGATATCGGTCGAGGTGGTCTGGTTCGAGACCGACCTCCGTAATGAGCGCTGCCGCCCGGTCCCGGCGATCGGCCTTTGAACTCCCCCGCTGGTTGGCGACCATCACATCGGTGAGGATCGAGCCGACCTTCAATCGGGGATTCAGGGAGCTGTACGGATCTTGAAAGATGTATTGCACCCGTTTGCGAAACGGCGGGAGTTTCGCCCCGGCCAGGCGGGTAATTTCCTCGCCGCCAAAGTGCATCGATCCGCCGGTTGGGCGGACGAGTTGCACGATCGCCCGTCCGGTGGTCGTCTTCCCGCACCCCGACTCGCCGACCAGCCCCAGCGTCTGGCCGCGATAGACATCAAACGAAATTCCGTCCACGGCCTTCACATGGCCCACCGTTTTTCGGAACAGTCCGCGCTTAATCGGAAAGTGGACCTGCAAGTCTTTCACAACCAGAATCGGCGACTCTCCAAGAGCCACAGTGGCCGCGTCCTTCGGAGCCCAACTCTTCGCCTCCGCATCGTCGAGCGGCGTTCCCGGATGGTACAGGCGGCCCCGCCCCACGGCGGTCAACGCCCGAAACCGGGCTGGGTCAACGATCTTTTCTGTCAGCTTGAGCCCCGTCTCAGCCGCCCCCCCGATCTCCATGAAATCGGCCACCGTCGGCAGATGGCGATACGGCGTATCGAGTCGCGGACGGCACGCCAGCAGCCCCTTCGTATACGGGTGTTGCGGTGAAACAAAAATCTGCTCGATCGGCCCGTATTCGACGAGCTTCCCGCGAAACATCACCGCGACCTCGTCGGCCACCTCCGAGATCACTCCCAGATCGTGCGAGATGAACAGCATCGACATTCCACGCTTGGCTTGTAGCCCCGCCAGCAACTCCAGGATCTGCTTTTGAATCGTCACATCAAGGGCCGTCGTCGGCTCGTCCGCAATTAACAGCTTCGGATCGCACGCGAGGGCCATCGCGATCATCACCCGCTGCTTCTGTCCGCCCGACATCTCGTGCGGATAAGAGTCGATCCGACTCTCCGGCTCGGGGATTCCGACCTCGGTGAAGAGTTTGATCGTTCGCTCTTGAGCGACTTTCTGGGACACTTTCTCATGCAGGCGAATCACCTCGCAGACCTGCTCACCGACCGTAAAGACGGGGTTCAGTGAAGTGCCCGGCTCCTGGAAAATCATCCCGATCTCGCGGCCTCGCAAGCTGCGCATCGCGCGCTCGGGGAGCTTGACCAGATCGCGCCCCAGGTAAGAGATCGACCCACCCGCAATGCGGGCCGAGGCGGGCGGCAAAAGCCGCATGATGCTCAGCGAGGTGACCGACTTGCCAGACCCCGATTCGCCGACGATCCCAATCGTCTGCCCCTTCTTGAGGGTCAGCGAGAGATCATCGACCGCTTTGACATCGCCGGATTCCCCATGGAACCAAGTCTTAAGTCCGTCGATCTTCAGCAGGGTCTCGGAATCCATCCCGGGCCTTCGTGATTAGGTGGTGCAGCGGGTGTCGCGGGATGGTAACGATTCATCCTCCCAGTGAGCAGCCCATTCAGCCCGCAGTGGTGAAGTGTGCCTGGCCAGATTTTATGGTCCAACTCGTCCGGCCCAACGGGCCTTCCGCTCATCCGACGAACCTTTCGGAGAAAGAGTTTGCAACCACCTACCCGAAAACACGTTACGTCGTGCGGTCGAAGCGAAACCGGGTCGCT
>JAYSVZ010000269.1:0-5930 GCA_043718305.1 Planctomycetota bacterium
CATGAGTTCCACGACAGTGAAACCTCGCCGATGCGTGTCTTGTGCGTCCCAGCGAGGCGACATCATGAACTCCTCAACGATTGGCCGTTTGTCGTTCCAAAATCGCCATCCAGCGTTAGGGATTCACATAATAGCTCGGAATCACGGTCCAGGTTGAAGGAGGCCCAATCCCTGGCTCACCCATTGGTCCTCGCTTCGGAACGGATCGTCGATAGTGGTGGTAGTTTGCAGTTGTAATGGGATGGAAGGCAGGAATGTCATACGTCGTAGTCTGACTGTAACTTGAGAAATTGTTAAATGTGACCACTGCAAAAACTTCGGGACTTGATTGAATTTTGACTCTGTATTGACCGATAATCTCCACATCGTCAGAGATAAGTTTAGGCCCCATGTAATGCCAGGTCGGACGATCTGTTGTCGGGTACTCATGCGGAATCCAATAACCCCCACCTCCGCCCGGGTATTGTGCAAATGCCGAGTCACAGAAGCACAGAAGCACAGAAGCACAGAAGCACGCATCATTCGCATCCTGATGAAGTGTTGACTTGATCCAACCGGTCATTGTACTACACATCTTTGACTTCGATGTCAATCCACTCAGGTCGGCATTATGATTAAGCGTTCTGAGGAGAAAATCCAAGGCTGCTCTAACGGCTGCCAGCCAATCCCGCGTGAATCAAGACGGTCTGGACCCGCGATATCGGGCACTCGTCTTCTTCAGGAATCGCTTCTCGGCTTCCGTGAGCGAGTCGAGCCCTTCGCGGTGGACCTTGTCGAGGAGGGCGTCGAGTTGCAGCTCGACCTCGATCTTTTCGCGCTCCTCGCGCTCCTGCCGCTTCTGTTCGCGTTCGAGTCGCCAGCGTTCGATGAGACCCACCGGACGGGGAGGGCGGGTGTGGCCCTCTTCATCCTCGTCGAGGGAGTGGTCCGACTCCTCAGCTTCGTAACCCATCATCGCCGCCCGCTGCATCCGCACGAATTCAAAGAGCGTACTCGGCAGTAGAATGTAGCCCAGAAACAGCACGTTCCGCCCCGCCTCCGCTTCCAGATTCAGGGCAAAGCCCAGCAGGATGAGATGCGCCACCGCACTGACCAGCACGCCGACGCCCCGCGCGATGATCGGTTCCCAGCGCTGTCGAGCTGCGGCCATGACCATGCCCGACCCATCGAGAGGGAACATCGGGAGCAGATTCAGCAGTAACAACTTCCAGTTCAAGGCAAAGGCAATCAGCCCCAGAGCTTCGAGCGGTCGGTTCTCCAGGTCCACGACCGGGAAATTGAGCGGATGCCACGAGAACTCTTTCGAGGCATAGACACCTCCCAGAAGGGTCATGCAGGCCAGCAGATGAAACAACGGCCCGGCAGCCGGTGTCAGGAACTCGGACCGAAAGGTCGGAGCCGTCCGGCACATCGCCAGCCCCCCGAGCGGCCAGAGGATCACCTCATCGCTGTCCCCACCGGTGAGCCGGGCGGCGAAGACATGGAAGAACTCGTGACATAACGTGATCAGCATCAGAACGGCAAACGCGACCAACCCCACCTGCCAACCCAGAGCCTGCCCAAACCAAAGCAGGATTCCCAGGATCAGCGGGCTGACGCGCACGCGGGCCTCCCACAGCGTTCCCACGTGGAATCCGAAGATCAGAGGATTGCTGGTGGGAGAGGACATGGACACGCCGCCAAGAGTCAGGTTGCCAACCGTGATCGTACCACTCTCCGGCCATTGCGGCAAATCGCGAATTCTTGGGAAAGGTCGTTTGGTCGTTTGTGTTGCGGGCGAATCACCTGCGAGTCAAACTGTCTCCACGAAAACGAGAGTGTTGCAGGAGTCGCTGTGTCTGTGTCCGATGCTGAAATCCCCGAGCCGCATGCGCTGCCCCCCGGAGCGGAGCCTTGCCCTGCGCCGCTGAATTGGTCGGAAGTCCTGGCCACGGTCGCCACCGAGACGCAAACGCTGGTCTTGCCGTGTCCCGGGCAAGGGGCCGATTCGCAGATGACCGCCCGCGTCTATGGGAACGGACCGCCGCTCTATTTCCTGGGTGGGGCCTCGGGGTCGGGAACGCTCTTTGACCTGACCGCGTATCTCCTCCGTGATCAGTTCACGACCGTCCGGCTCAACCATCCGACGAATCCCATTCACCCCCGGACGCTCCTCGCTGTCACAGCCACCATGATTCGCGAACTGGCCGAGGGGCTGGGACATTTGCAGCCCGCGATCTACGCTGCGGGAGTGGGATGCGATGTGGTTCTGGAACTGGTGCGTCAGTCCCCAGGCAAACTTCAGCGGGTGCTCCTTCAAGGGCCATCGGTCCAGCAGGTCATTTCCTGGAGAGAGCGCTTCTTGCGAGGCGTCGGGCGTTACTTTGCTCGCCCCATCGCCACTCTTCCCGGCTGGAAGGCCGTGCAGACCGAGAACCACCAGCGATACTTCCCACCGTTTGATCATTCTCGGTTTCAGTTCTTGCTGGACGATCTGGGAGCGACGCCGATCCGAGATGTCGCCTGCCGCCATGTCGCCTCAGCCGCCGCCGACTGGTCGGAGTTGCTCCCCACCCTGAACCTCCCCGTGATGGTCATCCGCACCGAAGGCGAAGGCCGCCAACTCACGTCCGAGGCCGAGCGATTTTCCCGCTTCACCCCCGGGGCCGTCACGGAGTGGCTGCATTCCGCGGGCCACTTTCCACACCTGACCCACCCGCATCGATTGGTGAAAGTGTTAAAGCAGTTCTTGCTGCCGGAATGAGGATTGTTCGGGTGAGAGTTGAGTCCGGGCACCCGGCGAAGGGGTGAATTCATAAGTCTTTTCAGAAAGTCGCGGAATCTCCGCCTGCTGAGTCGTTAGCACCCTGAAACCAGTCCATTGCGAACTGGAACCACTGGACCACTCAGGAGAACAGCTGTGAAGAAGTACGCCGCCATTACGGGAATCATGGTCTCATTGATCATCGCTGGAGTGCGGCTCATTCCGCGCCGTGCCGATGGGTACGCCCGAGCCACCGCCGAAACCGCTGTCGCGCATATCGAGGACGCCATCCCAGCGGAGATCCACGACAAGAAGCTCGACAACGAGGTCACCTCGGTCCGCCAGGAGATCATCGACCGCCAAGTCCAGATGAATCTCTCCAGCCGCCAGATCGCGCAGCTGTCCGACGAAGTCTCTCGGCTGACGGACAGCGTTGCCAGCCGAAAACGGCTGCTGGCTGATGCCTATCCGACGCTCAAAGCCGCCATCGACGGGCAGCAGAAGACTCTGAAGTTTGCGAATCAAGACTACGCACTGGAGAACTTCCAGCGCGAGATCGACGACCTGCTGGTGATGCAGGACCGCGAGACCCGGCAATTCGAGATCAAGTCGAAGGGGCTGGCCCACCTGAAGAAAAGTTCGGAGGATGGCCAAGCAGCGCTCAATGAGATGAAGCATTCGCTGGACACGACCGAGCAGGAAGTCGCCCTGCTGCGGAGCCGCCGGGAGCAGGCGAACACCGAATCGCTGACCCTCGATCTGGTTTCGTCGGCGACCGCCAAAAGCGAGACGGTGGGAGCGGACCTGGGGGCCAGCGTGGCCCGCTTAAAGGGGAAGGTCGATCAGGTCGAGTCTCGAAACGAAGCCCGTCGCGGGATGGCCGGTCCCGACCAACGCCCCGCGTCCCGGAACATCGACCGCCACTGGAATCGGCTCGAATCGCTCAAAGCGATCCACGATGCCGCCACCGAGACCCCGAGCCAGCCAGAACCGGCTCCGGAAGTGAAGAAGACCGAGACTGCTGTCCCCACGGTGATTGATGCCTCCAAAGTCACGATCACGGTCGAAGGAACGCCCGCCGCTCAGTAATCTGAGTGAGAGACATTGCCGCCCGTCGGATGACTCCGACGGGTGTTTCCTCCACCCGATCTGGCAGGCTCATCATGTTGGTCTGTAACGACAACCCCGACAGCCCAAACGAAACGACCGAGAAGAAGATTCTCCGCCTGATGGACGAGCAAGCCCGCCAGGCTCGCGAAGTCAAACGGCTCCAGGAACTCGCTCCACATAATCAGGCAGCGATCAAACAACTGCAACAAAGGCATCGTGACACGGTCAACGAACTGATTGAGGCGTTGTACGATCCGCTCTACAAGGCTCTGAAGGGCCTCGACCCCCGCCTGCACAACGCCGGGGCGCAGTACACCGAGATGGTCCACGACTTCTTTTTGAAGCTGCTGGAGGGGCGTGTCTCGGAAAATGGAGAGTTCGACACGTTCACCGATCTGCGGCGATTCGTCTCCACCGTGCTGATGAATCAGTTCCGCGATCATCTGCGGCGGGGCCAAACACTCCGCGAACACCAATCCGCGATCGCTCCCATCGCTCAGCAGAAACAGCGTTACTTCGAGGAACGCTATCGCGTCTCCTACCTCGACTTCCTCGACAAGCTCGAACAATGGGAATGCAGTGAAAACCTGGATTACCAACAGGCAGCCCGCGTGGCTCTCCTGCGGTATGTGGCCGGTGAACAATGGGGGGTGATCGCCCAAGAACTGGGCATCAGTGATGAACGAGTGACCAAGCTCCGTAAACTGCTGGCCCAGGAATTCGACCAGCGCGAGGCCCCCACCCACAAAGCCCGGCCGTAGCGGAAGTCGTCAGACTTTCGCCGTCTGATCAGTCGACGCTGGCTCGGCGAAATTCTGACGCATTCCGCTACGGGATCCCTTCAGTCGGCTACCAACACCAAGCTCATTCGCGGACCACCCCCTATGACTCTTCTGCCCGATTCCGGTGACCCCGGCAATCTACTAGACCCGCTCAAGATTCAGCAGATCAAAGACCCAGATCTGACTGATCAAACGTGGCGGCACCTGAATGAACGCTTTCGCGGTCTTCGCCGAATCGGTCGCGGAGCACAGGCCGTTGTCTACGAAGCCACACCGGTCGATGATCAGCAAAATCGCGTCGCGCTTAAGGTGTACTTCGCCAAAACAGACGCCGATCGGGCGGCGTTCAATAACGAATGCCGAGTGTTGGCTTCCGGTCGTCGACTGCCGCCAGAGGTCGTCGACTACTATTACAATGTCAACAACATTCCTGGCGTGCAGCCATATCTCGTGCTGGAATGTATCGAAGGCTCCAAGCTGGCCGATCTCGCCGTGGCCAAGAGACCGCTGGAATTCTCGGAGAAGCTGCAACTGATCGAGCGACTGGCTCGTTCGTTTCATCGCCTGCACTTGCCAGCTTGCAACCTGATATTCGGTGATGCTTCCGCGAACAACATCCTCATTGAGAAAGACTTCGGCGTTCGATTCATCGATTTCGCGGGGGCGAAGGAATTGATCAGAGGACACGGTCCCCAAAGAGTCAGTGTCAACCTGCGAACTCCCGGATTTGTTCCCGAGACGGAAGCCGATGCCGGGGCACTCAAAGCCTATCGGACCTCGCTCAGCACGGACATTTACGCCCTCGCGGCCAACGCTTTTCTATTACTCGTTGGACTCCCGGAAAACGACTGTCGCAGCGGCGGGTCGCGAAACGCAGAGAGCGAGTGGGAACTTGCCCTACGAAACGCTCGTGTGCCGCGTGGAATTCGCGCCATCATTCTCAAGGGGCTCCGCGTCCCCGATGACAATGTGTCGAATGATCTCCGGCTCTATCGCGATGCGGAGCAGTTCGCCAACGACATTCGCAACTGGACGGAAAGTCGTTCTGGGACCGTCGTGTTCATCAAGTATTCATTGGTCACAATCGCACTCCTGTTCATCGCCTCGGCCATTGGCTTTGTCGGCTGGCAACGTTACTACGAGGCCGTGGCTTCCTCCGATCTCAAGGTCTGGCAATCGCTCCAGGCGGAGATTCGAGAACTCCCCAACCTCACTCACCCGGCGGTCGCCAAGCTCCTCGCGGATGAGAAAACCCTCATCACGCAGCGGGACGAGGCCGACACTCACCAAGATCG
>JAYSVZ010000270.1:0-5928 GCA_043718305.1 Planctomycetota bacterium
CGGGAACTTCGACTACCAAGTCCCCGGGTCATCTTTCTCGCTCTGTTCGAGCAGAGCTCTTAACTCGTCACGTTCTTGGCGCGTCGCGTCGAGATCAAACATCAAGTACTTCACATCGAGTCGCAGTTGTGACAAGGCGTCCTGAACCAGCATCAGGATCCGCTTGCGGCGTTTGAAGCAGTCCACGACTTGGGCATACGGGTCGACCATCCGGTCATAGTTGGCGTCGGGTAGCATGGCGATCCGCCGGCCGAGTTCGAGCAACTCGCGGGGCAGGTCTTCTTGATCTGTCGGGAATCGAGGTTCAGCGGACATGTCACACTCCACAATCAACGGAACTCCGAATTTCGGAGAAGATAGGATTGTGGGAGGGATGATGTCAAAAAACAACTTGCCGCCGTATGTCTTTATTCTGTAATGAGTTACTGCGCACAATGACATTTTCGTTCCCGATGCAGAGTGGTCGCTCCGGCCAAAGTCCTCTGGACCGATTCTCTAACTTCTTTTACAACCGGGAGTTGTGGATCGACGGTCGGCGATACGTGGTCGCAGACGAGTGCCCGGCAAGACTTGAGCGGAAAGTGTCACTCATGAATTATTCAAAAAACTGTCCGGACCCTGTAACGATTGTAAGGGAAAGGGCGGCTCCCTAAGTCAGGTTTTGTCGGTTTGAGAGGTTATGCCAATTTTCGGCTTGCCGAGGAACCGTTCGTCAGAAGGATCGTCGCGGAGTATGCAGCTCACTAGGACTGACCACCGGCCCGCGTTCTTCGCCCTCGTTCTTCCCGGCGTGATTGTGGTTTGCTGCGCGGTCTGCGGGCTGACGGACAGTCCTCTCGTGGCTTCCGACTTCGCCGAAGGGTTCGAGTCCGATCAAACCAGTTGGCAGATTGGCTCCACCGGAGCGAAGGTGCTGGTTCATCGGCGGACCGATCAAAAGGCCCTCGTCCGCTCCGGACGGCAGTCGGAAGAACTCCACATCGAGACCCATCCCGGCGATGCTCCGTGCCGGCTGGTTCACGCGATCCCTCCCACGTTACGGATGGACGAGACGCAAGTCGCAGCTTGGGTCATGTCGGACCATCCGGGGATCGCGGCCTCGGTTCGCGTTCGCTTTCCCAAGCAGATCGACCCGCGAACCAAACGGCCGCTGGTGGTCGCGCTCACGGGAGATCAGCATCCAGGCGGCAACCAGTGGCAGCGGCTGGCCGTCAAATTGGATGATCGGGCGTATGCTTCCGAGATGCGTCGCTTTCGGGAGCTGCTGGCTCGCGAGGTCGGGATTCGGAGCTTGAACGACCAGGGGGCCTACATCGATCAGTTCGTGATTCACATGACCAACGAAGCCCGCGTCTGGCGGTTGGCGATCGATGACCTCGAACTGTCTCCGGTCATTACCCCGCCGGATCTGCCCGATCAAGACGAGGCCCGGGCGTACTCCGGTCCCCAGATTCGGATTGGCGACGATCGGATTCTGCTGGATGGCCAGTTGATCTTCCCGATCTTCATGCCATACCACGGCGAACATCCCACCACGCTTGCGTCGAGCCTGTGCAATGTGATTTGGGTGCCCGATTACCAAGACCACCCCCTGCTTCAAAAATGTGCGGAAGCGGGTCTTGGGGTGATGGCTGCCCCGCCCCAGCCGAATTTCGCTCGCGAGTCACCCGACGAGGCCGGACTGGTGCCGTTTGGCCCCGAGACCGATCCGGTGTTACTCTGGCTGCTCGATGTCCGCATTCCAGGCTCGCAGGTCGAAACGACGACCGCCTGGGCTGAGATGGTTCGCGACGCTGACGGGAAACGCGAGCGGCCGATTCTGGCCGATGTGACCTCCAGCGAGCGCGAGTTCAATCGGGGAATCGACTTCCTCGGAGCGAGCCGATCGGTCCTGCACACCAGCGTATCCCCGCGAAGCTACCTGGAGACTCTCGAAACCCGGAGGCGGTACGCGCTCCCCGGCAAGCCGATGTTCACACTGATCCCGACCGAGCCTTCACCCGAACTGCTGAACTCACGGTTTGCGGGAGCAGCCCCCGTCGTGGTCGAGCCGGAACAGATTTGGATGCTCAGCAATGCGGCGCTCGCGGCGGGGTACAAGGGGCTGGGCTATCTGACCTTCGAATCTCTGGAAGGGAATGGCCCCGGATGTGAAGAACGCCGCCGCGCGATCGAATTGGGGAACACTCGCATCCGGCTTATCGAACCCTGGCTGGCGACGGGGAAAGTGCTGCCTCCTCTTCCCGTCCAGGTCGGGCCACCCGCTGCGGCGGAGAATGGGAAACGGTTGTCGCCATTGACCTCGCGCTGGGACGTGCGGCCGCATGCGAATGATCAGTCCGAGAATGCGCGAATCGCCAGCAAGATTCGCGCCACTGCGATGGAATGCGATCAGGGTCTGATCATCCTGGTGAACTGGATCGACGACGATGCCCAGTTCCAGCCCAGTGGAATGACCGCCAACGATGTCTATCTCCTGCTCAATCGAAACATCGTCCATGCCTGGGAGCTGACTACGACGAGCCTTCGCGATCACACGATCGAGGTCACTCCCGCTGCGGGGGGCACGCAAATCCGATTGAAGAACTTTGACCAATCCGCCGTGATTCTCATCAGCAAGGACCAGACCGCAGAAAAAAACATCAGTCGGCGGATCGAGCAGTTCCGTCCCATCGCGTCCAAGGCGTGGGTTGACTTGGCTCGTGCAAAGCTGACCCGCGTGCGAGCCGTCCACGAAGAATTGGTGACCCTCGCGCCCCGAACGGCCAAAGTCCCCAATGCCGAAGGGTTGCTGCGCCAGGCCAACTACTCCGTCGATCAGGCCGAAAAGGCCCTCGCCGCAGACCGGCTGACCGAAGTCGAACAACATGCCCAGAACGCCATGCTCTCCCTGCGGCGGTTGCAGCATGCGCATTGGACCCATGCCACCCAATCACTGACCTCCCCGGTCTCTAGCCCGCACACGCTCTGTTTTCAAACCCTCCCCGACCACTGGCGAATGACCTCGGCGCTCCATGGGGAGGTCCAGGCTGCGAACGCCGACGTGACGGTTCCGACGCGGCTGAGCGAGAGTGCCAATCTGCTCCCGACCGGTGAGTTCGAAGACATTGATGAACTGCTCAACGCGGGCTGGACCCTCGAGTCACCGGAACAGGGGCCCCTCATCGCCAAGGCGGAACTGCTAGGCCCCGGTCGATCAGGGCGGTCATGTCTGTTTCTCTCGGTCACGCCAGCCACCAAGAAGCCGCTCCCACCAACGATTGAAACGCCCCTCGTCGTGATGACCAGCCCCGCGATCCGGGTTCTGGCGGGTCAATTGATCCGAATCCAGGGCCAGTACCGCATCCCCACTCTGATTCGCAACTCGCAAGAGGGGCTGGTGATCACCGATTCACTGCTGGGGGCGACCGGAGCCTTGCGATTGAATGCCACCGGCAGTGACTGGGCATCGTTTGAAGTTCTGCGAGAGGCCCCTCGCGATGGGGAACTGCGACTGCAAATCGAACTCAAAGGGATCGGGACCGCATCAATCGATCGCTTGCAGGTCACCGCCGTGGAACTGGCGAGGTAGTGCGGTTGAGCGCCAGCGATCGCTGTGAGATTTCCGCTGTCGGTTCGCATGACGCAGTGTCGATCGAACAGAATCACGATTCTCGGAGCCACAACCGATTTCTGATGGAACTCTCACTGAACCGGGAGCATCCAAGATTCAAGGACACAACGAACGGATTGAACGACGAGATCGCCCCAACCGTTAGAGTTGCTACGGTCAGCGGCGTCCGTGTTGCATTCCGGCAACATGGGATTCCCTGGCGGCGAAGGCGGTTTTCGGTTGACCGGTCGCAAATCCCTGCGTTAGTGTACCTTGGGGGAAATTCGTCACATCTTTCCCTCGTTCCCGGACCGGACTCCCGCTGTCCGGTTCTTCCCCTTTTCTCCGCGACGCCGGTGGTGAGTTCGCTCGCTGTCGGTCATGACGTTTGGAGTTGCGACCATGGCCAAGTCCTCGTGGGGTATCGATATCGGTCAGTCCGCCTTGAAGGCGGTCAAGCTGCAATATGTCGAGTCGACCGGTCAGGTGATGGCGGCGGCGTTCGATTATATTCAGTATCCGAAGATCCTGAGCCAGCCCGATGCGGTGCCGGAAGAGATCATTCAGGACGCGATGAAGACGTTCCTCTCCCGCAATAATCTGGCGGGCGAGAACGTGGCGATCTCGGTTCCGGGGCAGACCTCGCTGACACGGTTCATTCAATTGCCTCCCGTGGAAGGCAAGCGCGTCCACCAGATCGTGCAGTACGAAGCCCGGCAGCAGATCCCGTTTGCTCTGGAGGATGTGGTCTGGAGCTACCAGAAGCTGGGGAGTGGGATTGAGGAAGGGGGCTTCCTGCTCGATGCGGAAGTCGGTCTGTTCGCGATGAAGCGGGACCAACTGGCCCAGAGCATGCGGCCCTTCGTGCAGAACAAGATCGAACTGGAACTGATCCAGATCGCTCCGCTCGCCCTGTACAACGTGCTCTGCTACGACGAATTCGGTCAGCGTCCGGGCGTCGATGTCGATGCTGAGTTCACGATCATCCTCGACATGGGGTGTGACAACACGACCCTGCTCGTGTCGAACGCTAAGAAGATTTGGGTCCGCAACGTCCCCATCGGCGGCAATCACTTCACCCGCGCCCTCGCCAAGGAAATGAAGCTCAGCTTCGCCAAGGCGGAACTGCTCAAGTGCAACGCGACAAAGTCGGAAGACCCGCGGGCTGTGTTCCAGGCTCTGCGTCCGGTGTTCAACGACTTTGTGTCGGAAATTCAGCGGTCGATCGGCTTCTTCTCGAGCGTCAACCGGCAGGCCAAAATCGGCAAGGTGATCGGCCTGGGGAACGGCTTCAAGCTGGCCGGTTTGCAGAAGTTTCTGCAACAGAACCTGCAATACGATGTCGAACGTCCCGACATGTTTAAGGCGTTGGCGGGCGATTCGGTGATCAATTCACCGCTCTTCGCTGACAACGTGCTGAGCTTCGCGGTGCCGTACGGTTTGGCGCTTCAGGGGGTCGACCAGACCTTCATGAAGACCTCGCTGCTGCCGCCCGAGATTACGCGGGAGCGGATCATTCGTCGCAAGAAGCCGTGGGCGCTGGCAACGGCCGCCACGCTGCTGGTGGGGACTTCGTTGGCGACGATTGGCAATGCGATCCCCTATTCCCGGGTGCATACGGACGAATTCAAGAAAGCGGAAGACGACGCGAAGGCTTTCGGCGGTCAGGTGACGGGCTTCAAGACGAGTTACACGGCTGAGGAGACCAAGCATGGTGAAATCAAGACGAGTCTGCTTTCCGCAGTGCAGGGGCGTCGCGGGATGGACTGGATGAAGGTCTATCTGGCGGTGAATGACTGCCTCCCCAGAGATGCAGAAGGGGCCGACATCACGGACATCTCGCTTCGGCATCAGATGACGCTCGATGAAGTCAGTGCGAAGAAGGTCGGCGATCTGGACGGTGAGTGGTTTGCGAACCTGGAACAGACGCAGAAGGAAAATATCGTGGCGGAAGAAATGTTCGTAGCCCCCACTGGGCCGGGATACGTCTTCACGCTGCGCGGGAAGCACTGGCACCACGAAAAGGATCCGACGCTTCAGAAACTGTCCTACGTGAACAATACGCTTCTGGAAAACCTGAAGAAGATGACGGTGCAGCAAAAGGACTTCCCGCCCCGCGATGTGCGGCGGATGGGGATTACGCATGCGACGCTAATCGACGGGGACACGTTTGAGAAAGCGTACAATCCCAACATCCAAAAAATGGAGAAGGGATCCCGGACCCGCTTGGCCGTGGGAGGGGCGGGAGCCCCGGGGGGCAGTCCCTTCCCGATGCCGTTGAGCGAAGGGTTCATTGAGCCGGGTGGAGAACTCCCCGGAAGCGGGTATCCCGGGGG
>JAYSVZ010000028.1:0-8583 GCA_043718305.1 Planctomycetota bacterium
AGCGACTCCACGATCAACTGGTACATCCAACTCGCCGACCCGGTGTACCAAGTCCATCCGCCACGCCCGATGTGCGGGGCGACGCCGTAGACATCGGCGGCGACGACGTACGGTTCGACCTTGTACTTGGCGATCTTGTCGGGCGTGGAACCATGATGGACGGGATTGATGAGCTGGAACAGCTCCCAGGCCCGCTGATGGTCGCCGAGCTTTGCAAAGGCCATGACGGTCCAGATGGCGGCGTGGGTGTACTGGCCGCCGTTCTCGCGGACGCCGGGGACGTACCCCTTGATGTAACCGGGGTCGAGGGCGGACTTGTCGAACGGCGGATCGAAAAGTTGGATGAGGGCGTCGCCTCGTCGCACGAGCCGCTGATCAACGGCCTGCATCGCCTGTTTCGAGCGTGCCGTGTCGCCCGCTCCCGAGATCACCGACCAGCTTTGTGGCAGCGAGTCGATCTGGCACTCTGCGTTCGTCGCGGAACCCAGCGGCTCCCCGTTGTCGAAGTACGCTCGGCGATACCACTGCCCGTCCCAGGCGTGCTGCTCGATGTTGGTCGCGAGTTGAGTGGCCTCCGTTTCACAACGCTCCGCGAAGGCGGTATCCCCGCGAGTGCGGGCGATCTCCGAAAACTGCTCCAGAATCCCGTACAGGAAGAACGCCAGCCAGACACTCTCCCCCTGGCCCAGTTCGCCAACGAGGTTCATCCCATCGTTCCAGTCCCCGCCGCCGATCAGTGGCAACCCATGCGGGCCGAAACGCAGGCCATTGGTAATGGCCCGCACGCAGTGCTCATACAGCGTGGCCGATTCCTCGGAGGTCGTGGGCAGGTCGTAGTACGACTCCTCCTCCAGCTTGACGGGTCGACCTTCCAGGAACTTGACCCGCTCATTCAGCACCCCCGTGTCACCCGTCCCGCTGACATACCGGCATGCCACAAACGGGAGCCACAAGAAGTCGTCGCTGAAGTGCGTCCGCACACCTCGCCCCACGGGCGGGTGCCACCAGTGCTGGACATCGCCCTCCACGAATTGATGGGCGGCACACAACAGCAACTGTTGACGAATGAGTTCTGGCTTGGAGTGCAGCAGCGCGGAGACATCTTGCAACTGATCCCGAAACCCAAACGCTCCACCCGACTGGTAGTAGCCGCTGCGCGCCCAGAACCGACACGCCAGGGTCTGGTACAGCAGCCAACCATTCGCCAGCATATTCACCGCCGGATCGGGAGTCTGCACATGAACCGCCCCGAGCGTGTGCTTCCAAAACTGCCAGACGGCTTCGAGGCTCCGACGAGATGCATCCAACGGGCGAGTGCTTTCGACCAACTGCCGAACGTGCCCGACATCGCGGCCCATGCCGAGCGTGAAGACCACCTCGCGCTCGCGACCGTCGGCCAAGTCAAACGTGGTCTGGATCGCCGCACACGGGTCCAGCCCAGCTCCGGTCCTGTTCGAGAGTCGTTGACGAGTCAGGGCTGCGGGCTGAGCGAGACTTCCGTTGCGTCCGACGAACTCGGTCCGATCACCGGTCACGGTGCGGAACTTCTCGGACACACTGAAGAAGGGAACCCGGCTGGCGAACTCCAGGCTGTACGGATTGCGAGCGAGTAAGGCTCCACACTGCGGGTCGACTTCGGTGACCACATGCATCAGCCCCTTGGACCGCATCTCGCCCAGCACCCACTCGACGTACCCCGTGACCGAGATCCGGCGCGTGCGGCCCGAAGTATTTCGCAGCTTGATCCGCACGAACTTCACGGGAAGGTCCACCGACACATAGACCCACGCCTCGCTCGTGATGCCGTGTTCGGCATGCTCGAACACCGTGTAGCCGAAACCGTGCCGACAGACATACGGCGTCGACGAGGGGACTGGCTGCGGCATGGGCGACCAGACTTGTCCGCTCTCCTCATCCCGCAGGTAGAACGCCTCGCCCGTGCGGTCAGTGATCGGATCGTTGTGCCACGGCGTCAACCGGAACTCATGGGCATTCTCGCCCCACGTATAGGCTCCGCCACTCTCTGAGATGACGGTTCCGAACTGCGAGTTGGCCAGCACGTTGACCCACGGAGCCGGACAAACCAGCCCGGGTGCCATCCAAATCACGTACTCGCGTCCATCGGGCGTGAAGCCGCCGTGCCCATTGAAGAACGCCAGATTCACGGGCGGCAACAGTGGCTTGGAGATCGCCAGCGCCGGGCGATTACCACGAATTGGGACCAACTCCGGAATCTTGAGATCGTTCCGGCTGCGACGTTCGAGTTGCTCTTCGAGCGTTCCCTCGGAGTCGAGGATGATGACTCGCGCGACCGTTTGCAGCAGCGTGCGATCCTCGTCACTGAGCTGCTCCGCCCGCCGGAGGAAGATGCCTCCCGGACGGTCGAGTGTCGGAGCGTTGGTGCCCGCGGAACAGAGTCCCATGATCAGGTCTTGGAGTTCCTGGCGGTAGCCCGCATCGCCGTCATTCCAGATGACGAGATCGACTGCCAGACCTTTGAGCCGCCAGTAGCAGTGGGCCTGCACGAGTTGCCGCACCAACTCCAAACGCTCCGTCTGTCCAATTCGCAAAAGCACAATCGGCAGGTCGCCCGAGATCCCATGCCCCCACAGCCCGGATTGCCCGCGCTGGTTCTTCGCCAGGACAGTCGAAGCTGCACGCTGGGCGGCGTTCATGAAGAGGATCGAACTGGCCAGACGACCGTAGAGCTGGGCGTCCCCTTCGGTGGCGTTGAGCTGACGCAGCAGAACTTGCCCGTGCGTCCACGCCATATCGAGGACGCGATCGGCCAGATGGCGGTCATGGTAGCGCTCGATCAACTGGATCGCCGCCTCGCGCGTGTCGGCCATCCCGGTGATGACATCCACGGAGATCGACTCATCGGGCGACAAGGTCAATCGTTGGCGAATCGAGACGATTGGATCGAGGACCGGTCCCGCAGTATTGGAGAGTCGACCCGATCGCTGCATCGCGCTGGGGTTCGCCGTCGTGCGCCTTCGACCGATGAACTTCGAACGGTCGGTTTCAAAGGAGGTCTCACCCGCTACCATGCCGCGAACCACCAGCAGGTGCAGCATCCAGGGCGGTTGCTCCTTGTGAGACCGCGGTCGCCGCGTGCAGAGGATCGCCTGTCGCTGGGCCAGGATCTCCGTTTGCACGAAGAGATTGGAGAAGGCCGGGTGCGAGGCGTCAGACGCCTGACTCGCGAGGACGACCTCGGCATAACTCGTGAGTTCGATGGTCCGCGTCAGACTGGAGCGATTGACGAGCGTCACACGCCGAATCTCGATGTCATCTTCGGGAGAGACTGCGATCTCCGTGTGCAGCTTGATGCCGTGGTCCCCGCGCCGGTACTCGGCGCGGGCCTGAGAGAAGATCGCCTGATATTTCGGACTGGCGACGCGCGTGGGATGGTGCGAGGTCGACCAGACTTCACCGGAAGTCACATCCCGGAGATAGCAGAACTGGCCGGTCTCATCGCATGTGGCATCTTCCCGCCAGCGGGTGATTGCGAGGCCCTTCCACTGGCTGTAGCCACCTCCACCGTTCGTGACCATCACGTGATAGCGACCATTGGAGAGCAGATGCACTTCAGGAATTGGCGTGTGGGGAGTCGTGAAGACTCGCATCTGGGCCTGCAGATCCTCCGACGGTTCGCGCGTGTCCGAGGCTTCGGAGGCATGCGGATAGAACGACGCCACGCGGGGGATGCGTTCCTGAAGCAGCAATGCCGTGGCTTGCAACTGCGGGTCCGCGAGGAAGCGGCGCTGCATCGGACGATTGAGCAGTCGATAGGCCAGCGCCAAGAGACTCATCCCCTGGTGATGGGCCATATAGGACTTCACCACCTCGAAGGGATGGTCGCGAGTCAGCCGTGAGCGGGTGTAATCGATGGCTTCGTAGAAACCATACTCTCCAGTGAATCCCAATCCGTCCATCGCCTGCATGTTGGCGCACGCCGCCTGCGGAGCGACCATCAACGACATCACCGTGGCATAGGGTGCGATCACCAGATCATCTGCCAGACCTCGTTTGAAGCCGAGCCCCGGAACACCAAACGCGCGGTACTGGTAGTTCAAATGAGCATCCGTCAGGTTGTAACCCGACTCCGAGATCCCCCAGGGAATTCCCCGGAGCCGTCCATACTGCCGCTGCCGCTCAATCACAGCTCGGTACGTCTGGTCCAGCAGCGTGTGCGGATGCGTCGGCATCACCAGCAGCGGCATCAAATACTCGAACATCGACCCGCTCCACGAAAGGAGCATCTGTTGCCGGTTCGAAGTGGTGAGCGAGCGACCCAGCGCGAACCAGTGATCTTGCTTCACACGTCCTTGGGCAATGGCGACGAAGCTGCACAGGCGAGCTTCGGAGGCCAAGAGGTCATAGAAGCCGGTGTCACGGCGACGTTCACTGACATCAAATCCGATGGCCATCAATCGCCGCGAGGGGTCGTAGAGAAAGTCATATTCGATGTCCGCGAATTCGCCGCAATCGGCCACCAGCGAGTGAATGGATTGCACGCGTTCAGTGGCATACTGATGGCTGGACGCCAGATGTGTCCGCAACGTCGAGACCCACTCCTGCTCCGCTCGATCCTCGGCGGACTGCGGAACTGCAATCATGCCGAGGAGTTCATCCACGACCGACAGAAGTTGTTCCGTAAGGCCGACGAGCGACCGCAATGTCGGTCCCGACTCCAGTTGGCGAACCAGCGAGAGCAGCTCCTGGCGCACGCCCGCTTGTTCCGGAGTTCCACGGTGGCCGAGGTCGAACGGCGCGGAGGAGTGCCCCAGCCACGGGGCCATCCGGAGCAGATCCGATGAGTGCTCGCGGCACTGCTGGTCGATATCTGCCAACTGGGACAACACTTCTTTCGTCCAGGCTGCCGGCGGGTCACGCTGCATCTCGGCGGCTTTCAAAGCCAGCTTCTGAAGCAATTCCGAGGAGAGACGGAGATCCCTCGAAACGGCTCCCGTCCGATGTTCGCGCTCCAGCAGTTCTAACAGCGGGCACACGACCGGCAGTCCCGCGTCCCCGGATGCCATCGACTGACAACTGGTCCGCCATGCCTGTCGTGTCACATCCAACATCCCCCAGACTCCGGGAGACAGAATCGGCTGATCGAGAAGCTCAATCAGCCCCGAGCGGAGCGTCAAGACATGACCGGCGAGGTTTCCGCTATCCACCGTGGAGACATACTTCGGATAGAGCGGCAGCAATGTGAGCGTGTCGTACCAGTTGAGAAAGTGCCCGTGGTAACGCTCCAGCAGCGTCATCGTCTGAAACGTCTGGGTCGTTCTCTCCAACAGTCGACCGACTGAGATGTAGCCAAAGTCAGAGGCCGCGAGGTTCGACAACAGCGACATCCCGATGTTCGTCGGCGAGGTCCGGTGTGCCAACGTGCCAACGGGGTACTCCTGATAGTTATCCGGGGGCAGCCAGTGATCCTCCGGACCGACATGCGTCTCAAAGAAGCGCCAGGTCTGGCGGGCCACCTGATGCAGGTAGACGACTTGTGCTGCCGTGAGGGGCTGTTCGTTCGGTTTCCCCGGTCGGCTCAGCCGCCAGGCAATCCACGGGGACACGAACCAAGCCACGAGCAACGGAACTGCCGAGTACAAAGCATCCGGCTGCACGATGGCGAGCGCGACTGTTGTGGAGAGGGCCACCGCTGGGGCCATCGCCATCGCGCGATAGCTGCGCCGTATGTTGTGGTTGCCATCCCGTTCGGCGTCACTGGCCGTCTTCCACTCCAGCATCCGCCGACGGGTGAAGAGCATGCGGCCTACGGTTCGCAGGCAGGCATCGAGACTGATGTAGGCCTCGTAGGGCAGGAACGCGAGGATCAGCCCCGCTTGCGCCAGCCCGACTCCGGCGGACCGGATCGTCTGCTCCACATGTTGCAGTCTCGTAAAGTCACCCGTCCCGCGCATCGCTGACACAACGGACAGGCAACACGCCGGGATCATGGCGATACTCAGAACCACCACCGTCCAGACCCACGCCGGTGGCCAGAGCAGCCATCCCAGAAGCAGCAGAGCGACCAGCGCCGGAGAAACGAAGCTGCGACGGAGATTGTCGAAGATCTTCCAGCGCGACAACCAGCTCAACGGATTGCGGCCCCGTTTTCCATCGGATCCGGGAACCGCTAGACAGAGCCACCCAGCGATCTGCCAGTCGCCACGCATCCAGCGATGCCGACGGCTGACATCCGTGCTGTACTGTGTGGGATAGCTCTCATAGACGTGAACGTCACTCACGAGTCCCGAACGGGCGTAGCAGCCTTCCAGTAAATCGTGACTGAGAATCTGGTTGTCAGGGAACCGCTGCTCCATCGTGGCCACGAAAGCATCGATGTCGTAGATCCCCTTGCCGATGAACGAACCTTCGTGGAACAGATCCTGATAGACATCCGAGATCTCGCGGGTGTAGGGATCGATCCCGGCTTCCCCGGAATTCAGCTGCGCGTACCAGGACTGGTGATTCTCTTCCAGCGAGATGGCGACTCCCGGCTGCAGGATGCCGTAGCCTTCGACGACGACATTTCGAGCCTCGTCGACCCTCGCGCGGTTGAGGATATGAGCCATCGTGCCGACCAGTTTTCGGGCGGCATCACGCGGCAGGATCGTGTCCGTATCGAGCGTAATGACATACTTCATCCGAGACAGGGACAGTGGGTCGCGGCCCACGATCAGCGAGAACGCGGCCAGTGAACCGCCTCGACACAATGAGTTCAGATCGCCGAGCTTGCCACGCTTTCGCTCGTACCCCATCCAGGTCCGCTCCTGCGGATTCCAGAGGCGCGGGCGGTGCAGCAGATAGAACAGGTCGCCTTCTCCGACACGGTACTTCTCATTCAACGCCTCGATCCCGGTCTGTGCGGCCTGCAACAGCGCTGCGTCCTCGGGAAGCTCAGCAGAGGCGGCATCACGGAAATCGGTCAGCAAACAGAACCGCAGGTTGTCATCGCGATTGGCGAGGTATCGCACCTCCAGACCTTCGAGCAATCGACCGATGCCCTCAGAACTGACCAGCATCGTCGGCACCACGACCAACGTGGAGTACTCGACCGGAATCCCCTTCATGAAATCGAGACGCGGCATCCGCTGCGGTGTGACGAGGAGGGTCGACAACCAGTTCACGAGGCTCATTCCCAGTTGAGTGGCTCCCGCTAGGAGCAACAGCCCTGCCACCCAGCCTTCGACGCCGTGTAATCCAGTCTGCCGCAGGACCACTGCAGTGAACGACAGAGCGAATGCGAAAATCGCCCCGAGGTAGAGAGGCAGCGACTTGCCTTTCGCCATGCGAGCCAGACTAGTGGAGATCGACCAGCGTCGCCCCACGGTCCGCTCGAACTTCGGCAGTCCGTCGTCGATTAGAAAATATCCCACATGCGATGTGCGATGTGTGACACCGTGAAGTGTGGCCGTCTTCGAGGCCAGATCGACAGCCCGCCGTGCGACATCCGGTTCGCTGAGCAGGCTGTGCTTGGCGACATCTTCCACAACTCGCCGATACTGGTCGCGCGTCTGGAAGTCCATCTGCCGATACACATCGGCGGGATCGTCACGCAGCGTCTGTTCCACCACGCTCAGAGATTCGACGAACTCTCGCCAGTCGATCGCCTCCAACTCGCGCAGACCTCCGATGCTGTTGCTGATCGAGACCTGATCGACGGCTTGCTGCTGACTTTCTTCATGGACGAGTTGCTCGATCGTTCGCCCGTGGGCCGCCAATTGATGCTCGAACCAGGTCATCAGCACGGAGAACGTGGGGCCGTGTCCCTGCAACCTTCGCGTGATCTCTGCCACGAAGGCCGATGAAAGAGGCGGGTTCAGCCGGGCCAGATCGGCCACCAACAGGATGATCTCTTGAGGAGACTTCTCGGCACACTCAATCAGCCGCTCCGCCCACTCAGCTGCCGTCGTGCGAGCGAGCGTTCCCTTGGCAATCCGCGCTGCCACTCGGCGCAGGTTCTCAATCAGAGCCTGCCGGAACATGATCGGCACCGCCCACAGTTCTCCCAACGTCAGCGGACGCCTCCGTTGATAAGCCGCCACAAACGTTCGCAACCGTTCCGCGTCGATCCGCCCGTCGACATGCGAAATCAACTCCAATGCCATGTCGTACACCAACGGATAACCCGCCGATGGTCCGTTCAGCAGTCGTGGCAGACTGCGACTGTATTGCTTGGGAAGATGCCGCCGCGCTGTGCGGATTTGCTCCTCGATCAAGTAATAGTTGTCGAGCAGCCACTCACTCGCCGGCGGAATGCGTTGCTTGCGCTCCACCGCCTCTGTGACGAACTGATACGCCTTTAACAACACTTTCTCATTCGCGGCGAGGCGAGCCAGCAGCAGGTCCGGCCCGGCAGACGGATCAATCTGATGCCAACCCGCCAGACTCTCCGCATGCTGTTCCAGCTGCGCCCCACTGAAGAGATCGGACCGCAACGGCAAGTCGTCCCCGAATTCGCGGAACAACCCATCCACGCCAATCCGAGATTGCCATCGTTCCAGCCGTCCACGAAACAGTTTGCGAGTCCAATTCAAATCGATCATCTCCAACGCGTGTGAATTGAGT
>JAYSVZ010000271.1:0-2069 GCA_043718305.1 Planctomycetota bacterium
GGCCGCCGGGAGCCTGATTGAAGACCTCGCCGAGCGGGGGATGCTGGAGCGGACGGTGGTGGCGATCCTGGGCGACTTTGGCCGCTCGCCGAAGATCAATGGAGCCGCCGGACGGGACCACTGGAACTGGTGTTACTCGCTGCAACTGATCGGCGGCGGATTCCAGAAGGGGCTGATCTACGGAGCCAGCGACAACATCGGAGCCTACCCCGCCGAGAGCCCGCTGATTCCCGGTGATGTGATCGCGACGCTGTATACCGCTCTCGGGATCGCCCCGGAAACGGTACTGCACGATAATCAGAATCGCCCGCACCGACTGGTGCCGATCGGGGACGTGGTACCGGAGTTGCTGAGTTAGCGCTTTTCGCAATCGGCGAAGTGCTTGACCCCGGGTTGACCAAACCAACATTCAATACCACTCCGACTTATCGACGACGTTCAGCAGCGACTGTCCCTTTGAAAACCGCCGGACATTCTCCAAGAGTGTCTCCAGGTGCCGGTCGGCAACATGGGGAGAAGCGGCGGCGACGTGCGGCGTGATCAGGACATTCGGCATTCGCCAGAGGGGGTGCTCCGGAGGCAGTGGTTCGACCTCGCAGACATCCAGTGCGGCACCTGCGAGGGGGCCGTTTTGTAAGGCATGGACCAGATCGTTGAGGTCGACGATAGCCCCGCGACCGACATTAATCAGGTACGAATTGCGCCGCATCTTTGACAGCGTCTCCGCGCCAAAGAGTTGTTCCGTGCGTGGTGTGTGCGGAGCGGCGATCACGACGAAATCACTCTCGGCCAGCAGCGTATCGAGCTGGTCCAAAGGGCTTACTTGACAGACGCCAGGGATCTCTCGCGGGTGCGGGTCGACTCCGAGAATCCGCATCCCGAAAGCCGCCGCCCGGCGACAGACTTCGGCTCCGATGGCCCCCACCCCGACGACGCCCAAGGTGCAGTCGGCGAGATGGCGATGCGCCCGGTCAACGGGGCTGACGGTGCCCGGACCGTGGGCGAAGTTCGGCGCAGCCTCCGCGTCGCCGATGGGACTCCAGACCCCATGCCACTGCTGGTCACGATAGAGATGCAGGTTCCTGGCGAATGTCAGCACAAACCCCAGCACATGATCCGCCATCACATCCGAGAAAATCCCCCGCATGTTGGTCAACACACAGGGGTGCTCGACCAATGCCGGAAACAGATAATGCTCCAGACTGGCTGTCGGGGACTGGACCCACTTTAAGCATGTCGCAGCCGCCAGCAGCTCGGGAGTGAGCTTGCCGAAGAAGGCGTCGGCATCGCGGATCGCATCCTGAGCCATCGCCGACTCGGTTGCGTTGACGATCGCCATTGTGGGACCAGCTGCGGATGCCAATCGATCGAGGCGAACCTCGTCAATCATCGGCCAAAGAACCAGCTTCACGATATTCCCCTCGCGAGTGAAAATGAGGCCGTCTCTTATAGCCACGTTTCGCCAGAACGTGGGTGAATCACGCTACTCGCCCACGTTCTGGCGAACGTAGCCACGCACTGACTCGCGTTAAGTTCCGAGAGAAGATTTGATCGGTCCGCTGATTCCTACGGGATCCCTTCTGGGCCTCCTAACCCCTGCTGAAGGGTCTCGGCCACGCGACCCAGAGTGCGTCCTTCACGTTTGGTTTCGTCAGCACTGTCGAGGTGCGTCTCGTTGACGAAAGCGGCGAAGATGACTTTCCGACCCGAGGCTGCGTCGATGTATCCGGCGAGCGCCTTGCTGTTCATCATCAGGCTCCCGTTGTCAGTCATCACGAACTCACTTCACCCAGCGGCCATTTCCCGCAGTACCCCGGCCAGGATCGCGCACCCCTCGTCGACTTGCTGCTCAGTGATGTTCAAGGCCGGGAGCAGCCGCACCACCGTATCGTGCGTGGCATTGATCAGCAGCCCCTGCTCCATGCACTTGCCGACGGCGGGGGTCGCCGTCGTCGCCAGCTCCAGTCCGATCATCATGTTGCAGATCCGCAATTCGCGGATCAGCGGGAGTTCATCCTTCAGTTTCGTGAAGTGCTGGCGGAAGCGTTCTGACATCTTCCGGCTATGGG
>JAYSVZ010000272.1:0-5924 GCA_043718305.1 Planctomycetota bacterium
ATGATCTGAATCTCCGGAGCGGCCTCACGCAGCCGCTTGCACAAGTAGCGGGCATGGGCCAGTCCCCCCGGCGGCAGTGATGCGATGCAGATGGCGACGGGAGGATTCACAGCAATACGAGCCACGACTTCGGAAACCAGCGTCTCCCCGGATGTGACCTCTAAGCGGCAACGATTCGAATTGAGCAACTGTCGGAACATCTCCAGTCCAACATCATCCGTGTCGTCTCTGGCTGGACAGCCCAACACGGTTGGCAACAGGAGTGCTGTTGAGGTGTCTGGAGCTTGTTCTTGTGAATCCTCAGAAGACAGCGTCTTGGCGGCTGAAGGATGGGCGAACTCGTCGACCTTTAGCAGTGTCTTCCGCATCCCCTCGACGATCATGCGTTGGTCGTCATTGGTGAGGTAGTCGCGTAACAAATCCCGTCGAGTGTAGTTGAGCGAAGGGATTAGAAGAGCATCGTACACCAACTCTGCGGGAGCCGACTTCATCTGCTGCATGATGAGAGTAGAGGCTTCTTGCTCATCTCCGAGCATGAGCCTTTGATAGAGACTGACTTGCGCGCGTAAGGCCGGGCCGTCCCCCAGCAGGAGATTCAGAAACCCCAACTGCGAAATGTTCTTTCCCAAGACAACCAGACAAACCGCAATGGGGGCCGACAGCACCAGACCAATTGGCCCCCAGAGATACATCCAAAAAGCCGCCGAGATGATCAGGGCCGTCGGGGAGACACCAGTGCTGTGGCCGAATACCATCGGCTCGATCACATTATTACTAACGAGTTCCAGGACAACGATGTATCCAAACACTCCCAGCGGAAACCACCATCCGTCGGATGTCGCCAAGCTCATAAAGATGGGAAAGATTGCACCAACCCACGGTCCGACGTAAGGAATGAACCTCAGCCCAGCGGCCAGAACCCCCCACAAGGGTGCATTCGGTACGTGAAGAAAATACAGACCGACGGTCATGAGCAGCCCGTATCCTCCATTTAATAGTGCCACCATCACGAGGTATCGAGTGATGCGCTCCGTGACGTCTTCGAGTGCCTTGCTGGTGAGAGCCATCCGAGCGTTGCCTGCCAATAAGACGATGCGGTCACGCAAGTCTTCTCGCCCCAGAAGAAAGAACACGAGCAAGATCAGCGAGAAGGCCAGTGTCCCCAAGACCTCCAAGGCGGATCCGAGATATCCAGTCAGTGACATCCAGGGGAATGACGACCTGCGAGAGCGAGCAATAGCCTCTGAAGAATCCGTGGGTTGCGTGGCGAGGATCGGCGGTTCTGTGAGGTCTAAGGACTTTCCCGTCGGTGACTCTTGAACTTCTCGACTGATCTCATCGATCATCGTCTCGAACTGACCGACCAGTTTTCCGGAACTCAGCCGACGCAGTGACTGGACCTTGGCCTTGATAATCGTGGTGTGTTGGGGAAGCTTGGCCAGCACACTGGCCACCTCATTGGTCACCATGATGCACAATGACATCAAGACGATGCCAGCCGCCAAGACCGCTAAGATAACGGAACCAATTCGCCCCAGACCCCGCCGCTGCAATGTTCTCACCAGGGGATTCAGCAAGAATGTCAGCAGGACGGCCATCGCAATTGGAATGAGTACGGGGCGGGCCCAGATCAACGCCAACACGATCACCAGTACGACCACTGCACCGGCCAACAGGATCACGGCGCGTTGCCACAACGGGACGGGTTGAACACGGGACATGACGCTCAACTCCTAGTTCATTCGCCAAAGTGTGAAGTTCAGAAAAGCTGCAAAACTCACCCAGGCTAGATACGGAACAAGCAACCACCCCGCTGGTCTGCTGACCCGCATGAACACAATCAGAGTTGCTCCCAGTGCCAACCAGAGCAAGGCAATGTCGATCAGGGCCAGCCCGATCTGGTGCATCCCAAAGAACACGGGAGTCCAGATTGCATTCAAGAGCAGTTGCCCCAGGAACAGCCCCAACGGCCGCTGCCTGGCCATCCAGCCTCCCTCACGCCAGACCAGCCATGCGGCCACGCCCATCATGAGATAGAGCACTGTCCAGACGGGACCAAAGATCCACGCGGGTGGATTCCACGTGGGTTTGTCCAATCCCGCATACCAGCCATCGATCGAAACAAAGGCCCCGGCCCCAGCCGTTGCCAGGCACAACGCGCACCAGCCGACGAGGGCGAGCGATTGCCGGAAGTTGATGGTCGCTACTGGGATTGTGGTACTCATGGCAAACGCCTGGATGTTCTTGTGCGAGCGGTCGAAAACATTTTCCCCGTAAGACGGCCTTTCCAGGCCGTCTCGCTGCTCAAGTCAACCGAAGACGACCTGGAAAGGCCGTCCTACCCGGTCAACTCTCATTGTCCGCTCGCCCTGGAAGAATGATCATGCAAACGAGATCAGCGGCTTGATCATTCCGTCTTCTTTGGTCTGCATCATCTTGAACGCCTTCTCGATGTCCTTGAACGAGAACCGATGCGTAGTCAGCGACAGGGGGTCAACACGACCCGTTTCAATGAGTCTCATCAGGCGACTCATCCGCTCCGAGCCTCCTGGGCATAGTGCCGTTCGGATGGTCTTGTCGCTCATGCCGACGCCCCAGGCTTCGCGGGGGATGGGCACGCTTTCGCCATCTCCGTGATAGCCGACGTTCGAGATGGTTCCGCCGGGTCGCGTCGCGCTCACACACGCGGCGAATGTCTGCGATGAACCGAGGGCTTCGATCGCGGAATCGACGCCCTTTCCGCCAGTCAGCTTCAGGATCGCCTCGACGGGGTCTTCCTTGGTGAAGTCCACGATCACATCGCAACCGTACTGTTTCGCCAACTCAATTCGATTCGGCATCGACTCGATGCCGATAATCAGCCCCGCACCACGCAAGCGAGCCCCGACGGTGGCCATCATTCCGACCGGGCCTTGCGAGAAGATCGCCACGCTTCCGCCGATCGGAATGTTCGCGAACTCGGCTGCGACGAAACCGGTGGAGAGCATGTCGCAACAGTACGCTGCCTGCTCATCACTGAGGCCCTCGGGAATCGGGGCGAGATTGGCAATGGCGTTGTTGACATGAAAGTACTCCGCAAAACTCCCATCCTTGAGGTTCGCAAACTTCCAGCCCCCGAGCATGCCGCCACACTGACTGGAGTATCCCCGTTGGCAATTATCGCAGGCGTAACATGGTGTGATGGCATTCACCGCCACGCGTTGGCCGATCTTGAACAGACCACTGGCGGCTGCGACTTCACCGAGTTCGTGGATGACGCCCACGGCCTCATGTCCGAGCGTCAGTCCCTTACGGTCACCAATCGCCCCCGCCACCGTATGCGTGTCGGAAGTGCAGATCAGTGCGACCGTGGTACGGATGATGGCATCATTCAGCCCCGGTCGCGGAATCGGCTTCTCCATGAGGCCGACTTTCCCGATTCCGTGCATCACAAAGCAGTTCATGGTCTGCGGCATGAGAGTTTTCCTGGGGGGCTTCGTACGGATCACATCGTGCGGTGAATAGCCGAGAGATCATTTCAGCGCATCCTTGGTGGCAGGTTCGCTTGCGGATTTCACCTCGCAACCTTTCGTACAGCAGCAGCCGAAGACGCGGTACGCATTCAGCATCAACCCGGCTCCCCAGCCGAGCAACACCCACTGGAACCAGTACTTGTCTGGCGAACGGGTTAGGTTCAGTGCGATCAGCCCGGCATTCACAGCGACGAAGATGCCGAGGTGAATCCAGAACTGCTTGGGGGTTGGAACCGGCCTTGGACGAAGCTGTCTACGCTCTTCTCTGGTCATCATGGGTTTCCTTGTTGTGGGTGATAGGTCTGTTCAGGAATCAGGTGCGGTGAAGTGCTCAGTCGTCGGTGAACTACGAATCGCGGATCGGTGGGAGATCACTGTTGGCCGGACCACAGAGCAGGTGACCGCGCTTATCGAAGCGAGATCCGTGGCACGGGCAGTCCCAGGAGCTTTCGTTGTGGTTCCATTCCACGATGCAGCCCAGGTGGGGGCAGATCGCAGAACACTCGTGTAGGAGCCCCGCCTCATCTCGATAAGCGGCAACCTTCGTCAGGCCCCGCCTGACCACTGCTCCCTTGCCAGTGGCGATCTCCTGAGTCGTGTCGACATCGCCGCCCGTCACCCAGGAGCTGTATTGCAGAGCCACATTGACATTCTCCTGCAAGAACTTCTCGGCAGCCCGCAGCGTCTTGCGAGCCGGGTCGTAGAGTGAGGTCCAGGGGTTGTGTCGACCGACGATCAGATCGGTGAGCAGCATCCCGGCGATCGTCCCATGCGTCATTCCCTGACCGGAATCACCAGTCGCGATGTACACATTTGGATCGTCGAGAGGGTTTCGGCCGATAAACGCCAGACCATCGATCGTCTCCAGAACCTGGCCCGACCAGCGGTAGCGAACATCCTCAAGGGCGGGGAAACGTTCGCGCGCCCACATCTCCAGTCGGAGATAGCGTGCTTCCGCATCATCCGCCTGTCCCGTTTTGTGATCCTCGCCGCCCACGATCAAGAGATCCGCACTCGGCGGGTCTTCCTGCGGTGGTTCCGTCGATTCGCTCGCGGAAGGGGACTGAATCCGAACGTAGTGATAGGGGTTCTGGGTGTCCCAATACAGAGCCTTCGTGATCGCACCCCGAGGCACGCTGATGCCCAGGACGTACGTCATGTAGGCCGCTTGCTTGGTATGGATCGTGACGAGATCATTGAACGGAGAATTCGTCGCCACGACGACCGCGGCGGCGGTCACCGTCGCACCTGGGCGTGTTCGGATGCGAATGGGTGGACCGGATTCGATCCGTTCCACGTGGCTTTGTGTGAACAGACGCCCTCCGTGGCGCTGGATCGCCTTCGCCAGTCCGGCGAGGTACTTCAACGGGTGAAACTGACCTTGGCGAGGAAATCGCAAACACGCTCCCGAGTCGTAGGCGTCCCAGGGACAACGCGGCACCATCTCAACGGACATCATCCCGGCGCGGTGAGCTGCCTGAAGCTCGTGCTGCAGCAGATCCGCTTTCTCTCCGTGGGACGCCATGAGATACCCATCCAGCCGTTCGAACTCGCACTCGATCTTCTCAGCCGCGATGATCTTCTCGACTTGATCAATGGCTGCCGTATGACTCTCGCCAGCCAGTCTCGCTCCCTCTCGCCCATGCAGATCCTCAATCTGCAGATAACGGTCATCGATCGCATTCGACAGATGAGCGGTCGTGCGCTCCGTCTGGCCGCCACCGATCGGGCCGTCATCCAGAACAACGACCGTTCTCCCCTCCTTCAGCAGCAGGTACGCGGTCGTCAGCCCCGCGATCCCCGCCCCCACGACGCAGACATCGGCATGGATGTCTACCGCCAGTGCGTCACAGGCAGGACGTTCGGCAGTCTGCATCCAGACTGAAGTGGTTTGTTCCAGTTTCATGTTCATGGTTGGACTCGCTTGTTTCGTGTCTTGCTTGTTCCCACGTCCTGATTGACCCAGGTATCCATCACATCTGCGGTTCGTGGGATCTCCTGGGCGAAGATTTCATCGGCTGGCAGCAGCGCGGGTTTGTCGCAGTCCCGTGGCACCATTGCTGCGACCTGGCAGTCCCAGTATTCCCAACTGTCGGCTTCCACTCGCAGCAGGGCCAGTTGAGGGTCTTCCAGCCCGAGGGGGAACCACGTCAGAAGTATCGGGATCCACAGCTCCTCCAGCTTCTGACGCTCCTGGATCAATGTCGCTCGTCCAGAGATCGACACGTAGCGATGGTCCTCGCAATCGTCGTAGCTCACGTTGACGTGTTGTTCGAGCTGCACTTCATCGACTTTGGGGGAATCGGCGTTCGTGAAGAACCAGAGTGTCCCATCGAATTCAGTTGGCAGTGTGGCCATCGGTCGGCTGCGCAGTGAGCCATCGGCACCGATCGTGGTCAGCATGGCCACCTT
>JAYSVZ010000273.1:0-2068 GCA_043718305.1 Planctomycetota bacterium
TGGTCGGGCGACTATTCAGAGGGCGGGACGCCGTTCGACTGGATGTACACCTGGGTTCTTCAGCCGCTGATGACGACGACATTCGCCTTGCTCGCGTTCTACGTGGCGTCAGCGGCCTTCCGCGCCTTCCGAGCCAAGAACCTGGAGGCGACACTGCTGTTGGCCACAGCTCTCATCATTCTCTTCCGCGCCACAATGTTCGGCAGCATGGTCGGCGTCCCGCTGGCCGACGGGTCATGGTTCGGGATGGACCGGGTCTACGCCTTTGTGATGAACGTCTTCAACACGGCGGGGAACCGCGCGATCATGATCGGCATCTCCCTGGGCATCGCCTCGACGAGTCTCAAGGTGCTGCTGGGGATCGACCGGTCGTACCTCGGATCGGATGACTAATGATTGGGGTAGCAGAAGTCGTAAGACTTCTGGAGCCAGAAGTCTTACGACTTCTGCTACCCATAAGGATCAACGACCAATGACCTTCCTGACAACCCTCGACCGGCGCTGGATCTTCCTGCTGATCGCCTTGGCAGTCGCAATTCCGACGTTGACGAAGTGGAAGCCGGACGAAGTGCCCGGGCAGTTCTCGCGCGATGTGTTTGACGAGGTTGAAAAACTCCAGCCCGGCGACAATGTCTTGATGGCCTGGGACTATGACCCCAGCACCGAGGGTGAACTAGCCCCGATGGCCAAGGCGCTCGCCAAGCAATGTGCCGCCAAAAAAGCCAAGCTCTACTTCATCACGCTGCTTCCCTTGGGGCCGCAGATGATCGACAAGACGATTGATGAAGTGGTGGCCAAGGATTACCCTGACCTCGTCTACGGTCGCGATTATGTGAACCTGGGATTCAAATCGGGGAATGAAGGCGTCATCAAAGTCGTCATCACCAACCTTCGCGGACTCTACACGACCGATGCCCGCGGGACGAACATTGACCAGATCCCCATGTGCCGCGACATCAAAAGCGTGCAGGACATGAAGCTCATCGTCAACGTCAGCGGCTCCTACCCCGGCACGAAGGAGTGGGTCCAGTACGCGGTCACCCCGTACAAGGCGAAGCTCAAACTCGTCGGGGGCTGTACCGGGGTCCAAGCTCCGCTGCTCTTTCCGTATATGCCGGATCAACTGGGCGGGCTGCTGGTCGGGATTAAGGGAGCTGCGGAGTACGAACAACTGGTGGTCGACCAGCACATGCCCGATCGTCCGAACGATCCGCGCTTCGACGGGGCGCGAAGGCGCATGGGCCCCCAGTCTGTGGGGCATCTGGTACTCATCGGGCTGATCGTGCTGGGGAATATCGTGTTCTTCTGGGAACGCCACCTCCGCTTGTCGGGGAAGGCGTAGGACAGGCACTCCGGGATACGTCCGCTCGGGTGAAACGACGGGACCGCGTTGGGGTCAATTCACCGACGCTTGGGAGGCACACCCATTGAAAACAGGGCGAACCATTCCGATTCGCCCCGTGCCTGGAGTTCAATGTTTACGACCGGTGCCTCAAGGGTTCGGGTTGTACGGAGCAGCGTCATCGCCCAATTGTGCAGCCTTGTACTCCTGGTGTGCTCGAACCGCATTCGGCAACAGGAATTCCGGCCCGGCTGGGAAGTATTGGATGTCGTCCTTGAGATAGTCCGCCGACGGGAGGGTCTGGCCTCCAATCGTGGTCTGGCATCCCGACAGGCTTGCCGTCAGCAACCATCCGGTCAGCAGCCCGAGTGTGGCGAGTTGCTTGGGTGTGAGGTTCATTCCGCGGCTCACAGTCGAGGTGATCCAATTCGAAGTCCGCCGCTCGGTGAGCGGACGGGGAGACTGACCGTATCTTCGACCAGCCAGGCCCGGAATCTTCAGAAAATTCCTCACAACCGGCAAAATCGTTCGATTCCAGCTCGCGTGGAGCATCAATGCCCTTGAAAAGAAACACCCCCGGGTGAACCGGGGGTGCGTCGAGCGTCTGATTCACGAGCAGCCGTTACCGCTGAATCGAGGGGTTCGCGAGATACGCGCGAAGCTCGTTCCGCTGGGCCTCGTTCAGTGACGATTCGGATAGCTGTGGTGTGATGACTGGGACGTAGA
>JAYSVZ010000274.1:0-2068 GCA_043718305.1 Planctomycetota bacterium
GCTCTCGGACATCCTGGGATATGAAGAGTACTTCGTGGCCGACGAGGCACTGACTTACGACGAGAAGGCGGTCCAGAAGCGAATTCGCGAGGCCCCCGAAGCGCTTCCACTGCTTCGCGACCTCGGTCCGTTCTTGCAATCCACCCCCGACTTTACAGCGGCGGCCCTCGACGCGGCGATTCATCAATGGATCGAAACCCAGGGAATGCAGAGGGGGCAACTGGTCCACGCCCTGCGGCTCGCGTTGACCGGTAAGCCTGCGGGTCCGGGGCTGTTTGATTGCCTGGAACTGCTGGGCCGCGAGCGGTCGATGGCGAGAATCGAGCGGATGCTGGCTTAGGTTATGGCCTAAATCAACGTCCCGTGTTTACTCGTGGAGTGGAACCGCAGGCGGTTGCTCCGACCGTCATCTCGCGACACCGCTTCTATCGGGACTTGAGTAGGTAGCGAATTCCGATGACGTCAATGCCCATGAGTACGATAAGCCCGGGGATCGCTCCGGGGTTGAAGAACACTTCAACAAGCAACTTTGCACACATCAGTGTTGTGATCAGGACGAGTAGACCCGCTGCAACGGTCATGACACCAGACGATTCGTTCACAGCTCAATCTTCCTGATTCGTCGTTACTGGAAATTGGGCGAGTATCATCAGATCAAGGTTCCATCAGGCACTTGAAGATGACGGAATGGACCGTTGGTCCCTCACGAGGAGATACAGATTGATCGCTGACCAGACGAGTCTGACGCTCAAAAGTGAGTTCAGGTAGATCCGGCCGAGAGCTTGCTGCTCTGGCGAAAATCCTTCCAGTTCAGGAACAATCGCCATTTGATAGATGTTGACCACAGTGGATGCGAGACTCCACACCATCAATGCTCTCATCCAAAACACCAGTCTTCGATCATGCGGTCGTGAGTTCGCTCCCCAGATCATGGCTAGAATCGCCACTAGATCGAACCAAAGCACTCCCATGAAAATCGAGAATCGCACAAATCGTTCGAAGAAAAACACGACACCGAACCACCACAGAGATGGTCGGAACTCTCGCAGCGAAGTCGACATAGCACCTCACCTCCCAACGAACGGCAACCGAACGTTGGCCAGTAACCCCGTAGGACGGGCCCCCTTTGGCCCGTCCGGCTGTCGCAGAATTCGTCAGTACCCAGCCCCGCGCTACGGCTTCGTCTCGGTCTTCAAGTCAGTCTTCAAGTCCGCCTTCGCCTCCGGCTTCTTCACCGCCGAAGCCGCCTTCTTCTTCGCCGCCTCCGCGGCCGCCTCATCCCGCAGCTCCTTCAGCCGGGCCGTCTGCGCAGGGGTCAGCTTCTTGTCGAGCTTGGCGTTTCGTTCGCCTTGCAACTGCTTGATTTGAGCGGCGAGGGCATCGATCTTGACTTGATATTCCGCATGAATCACATACATCCCGTCCTTCTGCTCGTCGCTGGCACCGAGCTGGGCGTAGAAGGTGGGGAGCGGTCCGCGGGGGTCTTTGCGGGCGGGTTTAGGCTTGGCTTCCTGGGCCACGACGGGCCACACAATGGCCGTCAATAAGAGAGCCACACCGGCCAACACAATGCAACGTTTCATGCGAACTCTTCCGTAAAAGCGGTTTCGGTCCGAAGGCGAATGCCACCCCACCGGCCACACAGGACCGACCGATGAAGGCCCTTCGAGCATACCGAGGAGCAACGTCGGGACTCAACCCCGCGACGGGGGCAATGCAAAAAATGTGTCGTGCGCATCGTGCCTCACACCAGCAGCGGCACTTCCCGCGTGGGGTCGAGTTCGATCCCCGGCGGGCCGGGGAAGTGGTCTTCGACGAACCGGTTCCATTCCTCTTTGGTCGACTTCGAAAGCAGCTTCTCCAGTCCGCTATTGCAGCGGTCACAGATCAAGCAAGGAACCGGAATGCGGGATTCGGTTCGGTCGAGGACCAGCATTTCATAGCCCGCGAACAAGCCCATCAGGCCGTAACGGCGGAGTTGCGACTTCGGGGTGTGGCACAAGACGCACGCCTGGAGTGAGTCGAGCGATGCGGGGTCGATGGCCAGCGGGGCGGGGGCGGCATGCTC
>JAYSVZ010000275.1:0-5915 GCA_043718305.1 Planctomycetota bacterium
GTCGCCGGACTCTCCGAGTCCGGTGAATCAACATTCGCCAAGCAAACAGCCCCCTCATCAGATCACCCCACAGTGCAGCGCGCCTCATTCCGGTTCCCCTCTCCCGGGAGAGGGGCTGAGGGTTGGAGTCCAGCCTTTAGGCTGCTCCGGAACAGGCTAAAGCCAGCTAAAGCCTGAACTCCAACGCCGAGTCTGAGCGTGGCGAAAGGCGACGAACAACCCGTTAAAATGGCCCCCTGTCACTCATGAAAATCCACGTCAAACTCTTCGCCCGCGCCCGCGACCTGGCCGGAACCGGCACGCTCACCCTCGACCTCCCCGAAGGGAGCCGCGTGCAAGACGCACGCAAGGCCCTCGCAACCCACTCCCCCGCCCTCCGCCCACTGCTGCCCGTTTTGCTAGTCGCGGTCAACGGCGAGTACGCCTCAGAGGAATCGCTTCTCGAGGACGGGTGTGAACTGGCGTGCTTTCCGCCGGTAAGTGGTGGGTGAGTTCTGCGTGCCTCTCATTCGCCAGCTCGTAGGTCAGTCGCTCCGCGACTGACATTCCGAACGGCCGTGGGACGCTGACGATCAAGCATTCGCGAGAATCGTGAGTTGTTGCTGTCGCGAAATGCGAGTCGCGGAGCGACATCGCCTACGAACGGGGCGTAGCGTGATAGGGCCACGGGCGGCCTCCCGTCTTACCTAAACCGCCTTGCTCGACGCATCCGATTCAATCCCAGTGAATTCGCCGCCTTGGACAATTGGCGAACTCGCTGGAACCTGCTCTAGTGATGTGATGGGATCGTCCGCTTGGTGTGCAAGCGGGATGCCCGTCATGACTGTTGGAGTGGGGATGTGCCCTCCCCCGCCCGACTGGGAGGCAGGCCGATGGCCTCGATCAAACTTGTTCTGGCTCTGCACAATCACCAGCCTGTCGGCAACTTCGATGGGGTGATTGATGCTGCGTATCAGGATGCTTACGGGCCGCTGTTGGAGCTTCTGGCGGAGTATCCTGAGATCGCGGTGACGTTGCACTGCTCGGGGTCGCTGCTGGAGTGGATCGTCGAGCATCGGCCCGAGTATGTGGCCCGGCTGAAGGAGTTCGTGCAGCGAGGGCAGATTGAGCTGCTCGGCGGCCCCTTCTACGAGCCGATTCTGGCCTCGATTCCTCGGCGCGACCGGATCGGCCAGATTCGGGCTTATTCGAAGTATCTCCACGAACTCTTCGGCACGACGATCAAGGGAATGTGGATCCCCGAGCGAGTTTGGGAGCCGACCTTTGCCGGGGACATCGCCGAGGCGGGGATCGAGTACACGCTCGTCGATGACTTCCACTTCCGCTCGGCGGGGCTGGCCGATGAGGAACTGCACGGGTACTACTTGACCGAGGATGAGGGGCGGTTGCTCAAGATATTTCCGGACAGCGAGAAGCTGCGATACACGATCCCGTATGCGGAGCCGGAGGAGACGATTGAGCACCTGCGGACGATCGCCGCATCGCACACGAATGCCGTTGCCGTCTTCGGGGATGACGGCGAGAAGTTCGGCGTCTGGCCGGACAGCAAGAACCACTGCTACACCAACGGGTGGCTGCGGCGGTTCTTTGATGCTCTGCTTCGCAATCGCGACTGGCTGCAAGTCGTCACGCTGGGCCAGGCGGTCCAATCGGTCTCGCCGCTCGGCAAGATCTACTTACCCGATGCCAGCTATCGCGAGATGACCGAGTGGGTGCTGCCGACCGAGATGCAGCTCAAGTATCGCGAGGTCGTGCGGAAGCAGGAGCTGTCCCCCGACTGGGCGGAGCTTAAGCCGTTCGTGCGGGCCGGATTCTGGCGGAACTTCCTGGTGAAGTATCCCGAAAGCGATGAGATGTACTGCCGGATGCAGGAAGTCAGCGGACGGATCGCGAGTGGTCTCGAAGCGTGTTCCGACGACGCCCAGCGAGCGACGCTGACGAAGGCCCAGACCGAACTCTATCGCGGTCAGTGCAACTGCCCGTATTGGCACGGAGCATTCGGCGGGCTCTACTTGCCGTTCCTGCGGAATGCGATCTACAAGCACTTGATCGAGGCTGACAGCCTCGTCGAAAGTACCCTGCCCCGCCCCGCCCGATGGGTCACAGCCGATGTTCGCGACTACAACCTCGACGCCCGGCAAGAGGTCCGGTTGGCGGGCGATCGGCTGGTGGCGTACCTCTCCCCCGCTCGCGGCGGGCACATCTATGAACTCGACGTGCGTGCCACGCGCGTGAACTTATTGGCTACACTCAATCGGCGACCCGAACCGTATCATGCCCGGATCATTGAGGCGGGAAACCGGCAACACGAACTCGCCGGACGCAGTGAACTCGACATCAACAACTCGATCAAGTTCAAGCAGCCCGACCTGCACAAGAAGCTGTGGTACGACGCTTGGCCGCGCAAGAGCCTCGTCGATCACTTCTTTGCTCGCGAGATGACCCGCGAGCAGTTCGAGGTGGGACAGGGCGACCTCAGCACCTTCGCAACGGGGGTTTATGAGGCTCGTCTGCGCCGCTCCGAAACCCGCGTGGAGACGATTCTCACCCGCACCGGCCTTGTCGGGAACGCGAATGTCTGCGTGACCAAAACGATCGCGCTGGATACGAAAGCGTCCGGCGAACTCGAAGTGACGTACGAACTGACCGGCCTCACCCCCGGCGAGCCAGTTCACTTCGGCGTCGAATGGAACTTCGCCGCCCTCGCCGCCGGTTCGAACGACCGCTATTTCTACGACGCCGAAGGCCAACAACGCGGCCAGCTCCAGACTTCGCAAACGCTGGAGAGCTGCGATCGCATCGGCCTCGTTGACGAGTGGCTGGGGATGGACTGTGCGATCGACTGCTCGGTGAAGGGTGACATCTGGACCCTGCCGATCCAGACGGTCAGCCAGTCGGAGGGTGGCTTCGAACTGGTCCACCAGAGTGCATGCGTCGTGCCAAACTGGCGCTTTGTGTCCCCCGACAGCGGAACATGGGGGGTGCGACTGAAGTTGAGTATCGATACGTCAGTGGCGCAGGCGAGACTCCTGGGCGGGAAGTAAAATCACCGGATTCTCCGAATCTGGTGAACCACCGTGACCAACGACGAGGTCGGTCTCTCAACGCAGTTGGCTCGCTCTGGACCGGGCATCGGTTGGCTTGGCAGGCTTCAACACGATCAGGCACAGCCTGACCTACCGGGACTACCGGTATTGAAGAACTGGCCAGCCGCGACACGTTAAAAGCGAGTGTTGCCCGCATCCTATAACGAATTCAGTTGCAAGTAAGCCGACGAACATTGTCTCGCGCCCCGGCCACCATGCAAGATGTTGGAATTCTGGTGTACGACGCCCACAATCAGCAGTATCACTTCACTGGCGTGCGATGTCTGGGCCACCCTCCGGAGTCACGGGGAAAGGGTTGATACAAGCGCTAATCGGTTGTGTCAGCAGAAGGTGGCGAGTTTCGCTGAGTAATTGACGTAGGCGTTTTGCAGTTTCTAGAGACGCCTGCTTCCGGTCATTCTCAGATTCAAGAGCTTTTAGCGCTGAGACAGCCAAACCTCTTACCGTCGGTTCATTCGGACTCCGTTGCAGCGAGGCGAATGCGCTCACTCCGATAGGGGCCGCCCCGAATTTCCAGCGGCACACGTCGTCAAGTTGCGCGAGATGTAAATAGGGCTGTGGTAGATTCATATCAAGTTTAATAGCTGCTTGGAACGCTTTTCTTGCATCAGCGGGTCGCCGTAAGCAGGCCAATGAAAAACCGTAATTGTTCCATATGGCTGCGTTTGCTTCTCCTTTTGCAATCGCGATTTCACACAACTGCACTTGCGATGCATGATTCGGCTTTACTAGAAGCATTGCATACCCTAGCCTCACAGCCTCATTCGATGACAGTTTCGACTCGTCGATGGTCGACATGCTCTGGAAATCCCTATGCGCTATTCTGCCATCAATCAATTGGCTTGATGTGCCAATAATATGTTGTGTGGCGGAGCTTGGTGGATTCGGGGAAGCGAACACAGAAAATGCTTCAATGGTTGGCTCAAGTTTCTTTTGGCCTTCGAACTGCAACAACATGACAATCAAGAGAGTGAACAAGAAGACCGTTGTGGCTGAGACGCCAATCGCGGTCCAAAAACGATGATGAGGTGCCGCACCATAATGATATGCGATAGTCCGCACCAAACGTGTTGGCGTTGGAGGACGAGTTGCTGAGCTAAATACACGAACAAAATCTTGTGCCAAAGTTGGTGGCATCATTTTCAACAAGCCACTATCAATCGAAAGACTCTTTCGATTCTTGATTAAATCCTTGCAACATTCTGGTGTAACCTCGTCGCGATGCACTTGCCATGGCAAGTTACCCGTGAGCATCTCAAAACAGGTCACTGCGAACGCAAAGTGGTCATCATGGATGCAGTTCTGACTGACTAATTGTCCATTTCGAGCCAGTTCTTCTAGTGATTCGTTAGACAGGTAGTCGACGGTTCCGATCGAACGGCGAGTTCCATGAATACCGATCTCCGAAGCTGCATCAAAATCAATGAGAAGTGCTTGCGATTCACCGATGATGATGTTTGTCGGTTTGATATCGTTATGTGCTACACCACGAGCATGAATGTGATCAATGGCAGAGGCAATGCAATCCATCGCAAGTACTGTGCGAAGGTAATACTCACCCCTCCTCCCATTTGAGCTTTTTGACTTTTCTGCTAAAGTCGGAGCATGTGAATTCAAAAACGCCTTAGCGTTCAGGCCAGTCACGTATTGAAGGAAGATATACCTAGCATCTTTCGAAACGTGGTAGAGGGTTGGCAAGGAAGGGTGGTTCAGCCTTGCCAGATACACGGACTCGTTTGACGGACTGGCCGTGACTTTTAGGACTGTGGCGCGTCCACCTGTTTTTCCATCTTCGGCAAGATAAACACGCGTAGTTTTACCGACTCCTATGCATTGAACAATTTTGTGGTCGTCGATTGTGTCTCCAATACGGGGCCAACCTGGGTCTGTAACCTGAGGGATCGCTTTAAGGGCAGGAAGCAATCGATCAGCGATTTCGGGAAATCGGTGCAGAAACGGAGCGAGCTCTGGCGAGTTTGTTCGATCAATCGCATCAAGGCATTCTTCGATCGCAAGATCAAAGAGTTGATCATTGGAGATCAAACTCGAACACTTAGATGCGGCCGTTCTCGCACAAAACGGAACCTCACTTGGCCAAGAGCAGATGATTTCAGAAATTGTCGGAATCACGGCTTCGAACTCCCGTAAAGTTCCTCGACTTTTGCAAGCTGCCGGCGCACTGATCCTTCGTTCACCCCTTCACGAGTAGCGATTTCAGTATTGTTGAGTCCGTCCAGGCGAAAAAACACGATGCGTCTCTGGCGTTCAGTACACTTGCTGAGGACTTCGGAGAGATGATCCATGGCTTCGAATGCATTGATGTCATCTTGCTTAGCCGTCGCATAGGACGAATGCTCAAACTCCTTCAAATGCACGGAATCCTCCTCCTCCGGCGAGGACGCGATTTTCAATTGCTTTCGCAATTGCCGTTTAACCACAACCCAGATCATCCGTTCCCAATCCTGTTGCGACAAACTCAATGGACTCTGCAGAGTGGTACGGAGGATTGTCCTAGCGATCTCCTGCAAAACATCCTCCACACCAATACGAGTCCGCAACTTGAAAGGGATTCGCTTTAAGAGATATGCAGACACTCGCCGTAGCAAGCTCTCAAAGACATCAATCCCGGAATTCTGAGTGGACACGTGTATATTTCCACACTACTCGATCCGCACTCTAAGTAGACAGCCCAGGAAGTGAGTATTGGTCTAACAATGGTTCAGCATCCTCGAGCGCAAGCGGCTCCGCATCGCCGACTTCCAAGACAAGACTCATTTGGCCGAACGACTCCACGCGTTCATCAAAGAG
>JAYSVZ010000276.1:0-5912 GCA_043718305.1 Planctomycetota bacterium
GATCCTCCTCCAGCGGTCCCGCCCGGTGTTCCCTGTCCACCAAGATTGGTCGCCGTGGACCCCCTATCCGTGGAAGACTGGATCGGTTCATTGTTGCTGCAGTCCGACCACTGGCAGGGGGTGAAGGTCGCTGTCGGGGATGAAAGGGCTGCGGCTGCGACAAAGGTGTAGCGCGGCACTTCCCGCTTGGCGGACTTGGGCGTGGACTCTTCGAGGAGAGCCACTTGGACCGACATTCCGCCGAACCCTTGGGGGCCAGCGAAGACCATCGAGTAGATCCCCTGGGCCAATCCGCTGAAGTGGAAGCTTCCGTTCTCCGTGGTCACGTCTTGGGCCACGACCTGGCTGTCCTTGATGAGGTAGACAGACATTCCTGGGAGCGATTTCTGCATTTGCCCGACCGGAGTCGCAGTGGCGAGGACGCCTTGCACCGAACCGTCGGACTGAATTTCAAGGAGCGCGTCCTGAACCAAGTGCTCCTTGGCGACGGGGAGATCGATCCCAGACTCGGCAGCACCAGTTTGAGCGGCTTCACGATGTTGCCGGAACAGTGTTCGGACGACATTCATGTCGCTTGTTGGAATCAGACCGATATTGGTCACGATGTGATTCCCATCACCCAAGTAGGCCCCAAAGGCGGCCCAACCATCGGTTCCGTTCGCAAAGATTGAGTAGGTTCCAGCGGCGATCTCACCGATCTGGGCGGTGCCCCCCTGGCCGATGGCTGGCCGCTTGACGGTCTTTCCGTTCCGGACGACGCTGACTTGGGTCTCTTCGGCGGGAGCATAGCCCCCGGTGGAAGCGACTTTTCGGAACCGCAGGGCCGTTGTCGATAGAACTTCCGGCGACGGATTCACGTTGAGAGGCGTGTTCGGAGTGGCCGAGTCGGGAGTGGTGTCGTCGCCGACAACGTACTCTCCGCCAGAGAACAGACCTGCAACAAGCAAAGCGAATGTGATCTTCTGCACTGAACGGTCCTCGGCTGGCCAGTTGTGTTGTGTACCCTGAGATCTGGACACACCGAACTATGTCGCCCATTTGGCGACCGAAGCTCAGTAATTGAGTTGGGAATCATTGAATGTCGGGGAACCGGTTCTGCTGGTGAACCTGAATTCAGATGGTAATGGTTATGGGGGGCGGATGGCCGGGGAAGTTCTGGAAAACTGTAGCGCCTGGTTGGTTTTGCCTGCCCCCGGCTGTGTGCAAAACGTCTCCGGCTTCGGGGATCCGCAGGCCGTAAACTCACTCTCATATTACCCACTTCCCCCGAGCGTTTCCTTGGATGCAATCCGAAAATACCGGGCGTCGTGTTCGCTGCTTTCAGGGACTCTTCCTTCTCACACGACGATGCAGGAGGGAGGAGTTGTGACGGATCGCCCGCCTGTGGGGGTGTTTCCGATGTTCACTTGTGGCTTCGGAGCGTATGGTTCGCAGAGATCACTTTTCGCCGTTGATGTCCGGCAGCGGCCTCTCAGGGAGGCTGTTCTGGGTACTCCTATTGCTCATCTCCCTGTGGTTCATCACCACGGGCGTTTCCTCAGCGCAAGCCTCGGATGCTCAAGACGCTGATTACGAGGAGTCTTCGAAAAACAGACTCTGGCGGCCAGCCGATGTATGGGCTGAGTCCGACACTGCTTCTGATCAATCGCTGGAGTCCGCCCTGGACCGGCGGAAGCCAGCCTCCTTCGATGGCTGGGAGCCCGATGAGGAGCCCGCCGGAACAGTCGCCGATTCGATTTCTTTTCGGAACCTGACCGGACCATCCGAAGAGGATTATGTCTCTTCAAATACTTGTGCTGAGACCTGCCACACATGGCAAGTCATGCCCGCCGGGTTGATGTACCGGTCGTATCTGGCCGGGGAAAAGGAATCCCGAATGGCGAGTGTCTGGACACAAGACAAGGCAGGGCGAACCGTCTGGGAAAACACACTAGGCGGGCGTCTGGGCTTGATTCGTTTCGGCACTGAAGGAGCTTTTCGCCCGCAAGGCTGGCAACTCGACTTCGAAGGGGCGGCCCTCGCTCGCGTCTTGCCGGAAGCCCCCTCCACGATGCTGGAGGCGACCGACTATCGGGCCGGGTTTCAATTGACCTGGGCGGGTGGACCCTGGCACACCAAGACTGGTTACTACCACTTGAGTTCCCATCTGGGGGACGAGTTTATGCTCGCGAATCCCGCTACGCCGAGGTTTAACTATGTTCGGGACTCGGCGATCTTCGGCGTGACCTATGAAATCAACAACGATTGGCAAACCTACGGAGAAATCGCTTACGCATTAGGAGCGGAGGATGGAGCAGAGCCTCTCGAGCTGCAATATGGCATCCAATACTCCCCGTTGGTCTTCGGTCTCAAAGGGGCTCCCTTTGCAGCCCTCAATGGCCATACCCGACAAGACTTTGATTACGGGACCAGCATCACCGCCCAGGCCGGTTGGCAGTGGCGCGGGACGAACAGCCAGCACTTGTGGCGAATGGGACTCCAATACTACGAAGGGCCCGCGCTCCAATACTCATTTCCGGGCCAGAGCGATCGCCTGCTCGGCGGCGGGCTGTGGTTCGACTTCTGAAGACTGGCAGAAAGATCATGGTCGATCCGCCTGATGAATATGACATGCTGACCGATCGATTGTTAGGCTCCAGCTTGGTCACGAGAGTCTTCGAAGCTCCGCTTCGCCAAGCCACAGAGGACTGTCGCTTGGCATGTCAGGCAGTGATTCCGCTGGGAAGTCCGAAGACGGTGTGCGAGAGGGAGCGTTCTGGCCCGCAGCGAAGCAGAGCTTCGGGGATATGCGGCCCCCATCCGGAGCTTGGGACCGAGGTCTCGAACAGATCATGTGGGTGGCGGGGTCAGGAGGCTTTGCGGATGGCCCCGGCGGGGGGTGACGTGACCTGCCTTCTGCCCTCAGTCCCGGTCGCTGGCTCCGATTTCGAAGACTCCGCCGTGCCCTGTCCACCTCGGTCGGGGCCATCCGCAAAGCCTCCTGACCCCGCCACCCGATGCCATTCAGCCTGGCCGGGCCACCCCGCCGGTGCTTGGGACCGAGGTCTCGAACGAGCACTGACACTCCTTCGAGTCGACACGAATCCACGTTGCGGCCTCATTTTCCCGAAGGGAATTCAGCCCATAGCCGGTGGTCGAGCGCAGCGACACCACCGGACAGAGGCGTCTTCCCGTCCCTCTATCCCGGAGGGATTGCAGCCCGTCACATGACAGAACTGGTCAGAACGGCTGGAATCCCTCCGGGATACAGGAGTCTCCGCAACCGAGACCGGTGGTGTCGCTCCGCTCGACCACCGGCTATGGGCTGTGACCCCTCACGGGGTGGAGAGTTGTGGCGGGGTGGGCAATGCTCATTTCTCCCATACAGTGCCCGCGTACGCTCGATTCCAACTCTCGTGACCAAGCTCCGGCTTGGGACCGAGGTCTCAACAGAAAACGACGCTGTTTGGCCCTCCACACTGGCGGCCCAAAGCGACCGCCAGTGGCACCCGCCACGCCTCATTCGACGTGCGGAACCTCCGTCGACAGTGCCTCCCGCCGAGGTCTCAAGCTCAGCAACCAGATCAAGCGGTGCACGGCGTTGAAGCACGACAAATCTTCATTCGCGTGGCCGGTTTGCTGCAGCGACTTGTTCGGCGCGATTGCTCCCTCGGTAGATGCTCGAATTGTGGTAGTCAATATACTGCTGAGCGACAACATGTCCTGCAGCACCTCGCAACTCATTTGTAACAAGCACAATAGCCCCGAGGTCACACGCCGCATGATGATTGGGGCACAGGCAGATGATATTATCGAGTACGTCGGGCCCGTTGTGCGGAGAACCAAGCGGCAGGATGTGGTGGCCTTCTGCATACCGGGAACCGTCAGCCAAGAGGAGGGTGGAGCCGCAGAGCTGGCACTCGTAGTTGTGCAGTGCCTTCACGCGATTCGAGAGTCGGGTATCACGGAGGATGCGAGAAACCGTTGTCTCGACCCGTTCCGCAGCAGGTGGTTCCAGATCCTCTGCCTGCGGTGTCGTGAGTTGAACTGCTCCCTCGGTAAGTCCGCCCGGCTGGTGTATTTCTTGGGGGATGGCGTCTAGCGCCTCGGAGTACGACTCCGACAGATCGAACCGTCCTCGCTCCCGCGCCAGCGTCAAGAGACGGTTAAGGAATGAGACTTTCGAGATGTCGCGGAACCCGAGGCTGAAGTTTGCATTCCACTTCTTGAACTCGTCAAACTCCGGTCCTGCCAGAAGCGGCGGCGGATTCAAAACGCGGCCTGTCCCGAAAGCATTGAAACGGTCGTCATCTCGCTGCTCGACATCTTCGACCATGCACCATGACCAAAGGAGATACTTCTTCGACTTGCCACCGTATCCCACGATAAAGAACACCACATCGCCAACAGCGTCACAAATCACCCGCTTGCTTGTCGTGATGCCAGACGACTCGTAGTCCGAGGTATCGAGCGCAGAAAGGTCAGTGGCTTTGGTCTCATAGCCGCCCGGCAAGTAGCCAAGGTTGTCGTAGCTGTGGTATTGGATCCAGAACCGCATTGACGGACTTCCTCGACATCTGTCGCATAACGATTAAGCTCAGCAGCAGTGGGGCACCGATGAACTGGAAGTCCCAGAAACGAACATGCCCCACCGTCTGCTGCAGCGACTGGTTAGCCGCCTCGCCGCTGCAACAACCGTTGAACCTCATTGAGGCTATACGCAGGGGTCCGTGAATGCAACACCGCGTGGCAGTTCGGGCAAATGGGCCGCAAGTCCGCAACAGGATCAACGGTGTACTCGGTACCCACCCCCGCGAGAGGGCGCAAGTGATGGACGTGGATGAGGCCATCCACCTCCGGCCCGTACACCTGTCCGAAGTTGAACCCGCAGATACAGCAGTTCGTCCCGTGGTGCTTGATGCAAGCCTGTCGTGCGGCCGGGTTCCGCTCATAGGCGTTTACAGAGACGCGGACAACTACACCCTCTCGGAAGACCGCGCCGGACTCGACCTCGTCAGTGAAGATGGTCGGAGCGGTCGGCTCGGCCCGCCGGGCCGACCAAAGCTCCTCCAAGTACACCACGAACTCCTCCTTGATAGGTTGTAGTCCGAGGCTGAAGTTGCTCTGGCTTTTCAGAAACGCGGGGAACCAGGCGAGCGGATTCAGATGGACTGGCGGATCGAACACAAAGCCCCCAGAGCCGTGCGCGTAGCTGACGTACTCCTCCTGCTCCGAGGAGCCGATCTCATTCGCAATCCAGGAGTCCCGGAGGTAATAAGTCCGTGGCTTCCCCTCACCGGATACAGACCAGATGCGGTTGTTGAGCAGGCGATCGACGGATTTGGTTGTAACCACCGAGAAGGGCGTGGCCTCTTCGTAGGTGTAGCCCATCTTGTCCGCGTTGTGATACGAGACGAAGTGCTTCACGACCGCGTCCCTCAGCGCCGAACTAGCGTGAGACAGAATCGGCTTCTGTCGATCACGGAAGCGAATTCTGCCGATCGCGCGAATGCTCGTCGGAAGGCGTCTCCCGAAGAATCGAAGCACTCTTGGATGGCAGCGATTGTCGTCGCGTGCTTCCCGATGTCAACAGGAATGTCATGCGGAATCTCGGAGTGAGTGCGAGACGCGGTTGCGAACACTGTCCCGTGATCGCTCCCTTCTTCCGCCCCGAGGGGGCACCGATCATACCCGCCCAGGGCAGAGCGCAGCGGCGAGAGCCGCGTAGCGCCGCCCTGGGTATGCATGGCATGACGTCGCATCAAGCCCTGAAAGGGCGGCACAGGGTCGCGCCGCGGTGGGTTGTTTCGCCCTTTCAGGGCTCAGAAGGTTACGACAACCCCGAGACCTGGGCGGCACTCCCGCTGGTCGCTCTGCCCCAGGCTGGTTTGTGGCTGCCCCGTGGGGGCGGAGGAGGGAGGCTTGGCGAAGAA
>JAYSVZ010000277.1:0-5909 GCA_043718305.1 Planctomycetota bacterium
GAGGGCTGTTGATTGTTTGTTTCTAATCTTCAGAGCCCACCGGCAATCAATTCGCCGGACAGCGATCAGGATAAGATATGAGCCTGACACGACGGACAAAAACTAGAGCAGTTTCCGAACTGGTCTTCAGTGGCAGATTTGGAACACTAATCCACGCTCATCAACACTCATCCGGAGCCGGATTTTGAGGTGATTCTCAATGTAAAGCTCTTCGGGATTAGCGAAGATCAGTGAAGATTAGTGTTCCCCACTCCGGGTTGAGGGTGAATATTCACTGAAGATAAATTCTGAAACTGCTCTACGTAGGGTGGCCTTTCCAGGCCGTCCTGGATCGAGTCTGGCAGCCAGACGGCCTGGAAAGGCCGTCTTACGGGGAGACTCTTTTCGCCCGCCGGCCTGAGTTAGTTAGGCTTGTCGAAACGCTGGCGGTTTTTGTTCGAGAGTCGTCATACGGAACGTGCTCGGAGGGTGCCTCGCCGCATCCAGCAAGCGACGACTTCACGTCTGCCGCTCGCAACTTTTCGCTGTGGCAACTCTCGGTTCAGGCCGATAGCATGGTCTCATGAGCGAAGCCCCGTCCGATGATCGAGCCACTTCGCTCACGCTCTTGAAGCGGTTGCGAACCAATGATGTCGAGGCCTGGAAACGGCTTTCGGAACTGTATGGTCCCACGGTCTATGGCTGGTGCCGAGCGGCGGGACTTCAGCCGGAAGATTCTGCTGATATCACCCAGAATGCATTTCAGGCTGTCTTTACAGGCTTCCATCGATTTCGGAAGGACCGGCCCGGGGATCGGTTTCGGGACTGGCTCTGGACGATCACCCGGCATCGGATTATCGACTATTTTCGCCGGCTCAGAATGGCCGCTGTGGGGGTCGGTGGATCGTCGGCCCATCGGCATTGGCAACTGCGTCCCGATGAGACCCTGCAAGGGGATGCCAGTTCGGTCGTGTCAAAGTCCGAAACCGCCCAGTTGGTGCGAAGGGCCTTGGAATTGGTTCGTCAAGAGTTTGAGCCCCGCACGTGGCAGGCTTGTCTGCGAACGACCATGGAGGGGCATGCGGTCGCCGATGTGGCCCTTGAACTGGAGATGTCGCCGGGTGCGGTGTACGTGGCCCGGTCACGGGTGCTGAAACGGATTCGCCAGGAATTGGAGGGTCTGATGACCTTCTCGGAAGATCCAAGTCCGACCGACTCCTCGGAAAGGTCGCACTGACCATGACAGGCATTTTCCATTTTCCATCGCCCATGGGTCCAGCCACGGAACCTACCGGGCCTTGTCCATCGGAAAAGGATCTCGTGGCGTTTCTGGCTGGTGAGGTTGATCCGACCTCTCTTCTGGGAATTCAGCAACACCTCGATACTTGTGAGCGTTGCCTGAAGAGTCTCGACGGACTCGTCCGCCGAGACCATAGCCCGATCGTGCAAGCCTTGCGGAACTCGTCCGTTGTCGACCAGTTCCTGAATGAACCCGACTGCCAGCAGGTCGTGCGCGAGATCTCGCAAGGCATCATGGCCCCCCGCCCCGCAACCGTCCCGGTCAGTCCGACACCCCTGACAAAACTGGGAAGTTATCAGATCGAAGGCGTCATCGCGGAAGGCGGGATGGGCATCATCTACCGCGCGGTCCATGTCGACTTGCTGAAACCGGTGGCTTTGAAAACGCTTCGGCCCATCCTGATCCACGACCGGAATTGTCTGGAACGATTTCGTCGCGAATGCCGAGCGCTGGGACGCCTACAGCACCACAACCTCGTCACGGCGTTCGATGCCGGAGTGGTGGATGTGACGCCGTTTCTCGTGATGGAGTATGTCGACGGGATCGATCTGGCCAAGCTCTTGAAACGCCGGAAAACCATTCCACTTCCAGAGGCCTGTGAGATCATCCGCCAGGCGGCCATCGGCCTGGAGCACGCCTGGAGCAAGAGCCTCATCCATCGCGATGTGAAGCCCTCGAATCTGATGCTCACGCAAGACGCCAGTGGGCACGCACTGGTCAAAGTGCTCGACCTGGGCTTGGCGCGGTTGCTCGACCCCAAGACCGGAATTTTTCCAGACGCGGGTGATCTGACCTCCGAAGGGCAAGTCGTCGGAACGCGAGGGTATATGGCCCCTGAACAGGCTCGTAACAGCCACGATGTCGATGTTCGTGTCGATGTCTATGCACTGGGTGTGACCCTCCACGAGCTGCTCCTCGGGCGAATTCCCGCGATGCCGGTGAAAGCGGGCACTGACCTGACGGCCTTAGAAACAGAACTTCCCAGCCACGTTTGCCGAATTCTCGAATCGCTACTGGCCGCCAAACGGGAGGGACGCCCCAGCACACCCGGAGAGGTCGCCGCAATGATCGAACCCCTGGCCGTTGGGCATCGACTGGAAGAGCTTTTGAAAGCAGTCGTTCAGCAACCCGAGGCGTAGCCGCCGGAAATCTCCAGCATCGGAGCCATGAGGCAGTCAGATCGGGACTGCCCATTCAGAGACCCTCGCCATCAATGCAACGGCTGGAGCCAGACGCTCGCTTTCTGCTAGCATCAGACCAACCTCCACATTCCCCGACAATGACTGACCATGCCACTGACGATTACTGACCTCACCGTTCATGACATTCGATTCCCGACCTCGAAGCATCTCGATGGGTCGGATGCGATGAACCCCGATCCGGATTATTCGGCGGCGTATTGCGTGCTGCATACAAGTAACGGGGCGGCCCTCACCCCCAGCCCCTCTCCCCGGGGGAGAGGGGGGCCGGAGGGGCATGGGTTGACCTTCACCATCGGGCGGGGGAACGACCTGTGCTGCCACGCGATTGAGGCTCTGCGGCCGCTGATCGTCGGGCAGTCGCTCGATGCCATCATTGCCGACATGGGGAAGTTCTGGCGGCACATCACCGGCGATAGCCAACTCCGCTGGGTCGGCCCGGAGAAGGGGGTCATCCACCTTGCGACAGCGTCCGTGGTCAACGCGGTGTGGGACTTGTGGGCCAAGGTCGAGAAGAAGCCGCTGTGGCGGTTACTGGCCGACATGACGCCCGAGCAACTCGTGCGGTGTATCGACTTCCGGTACATCACCGATGCTCTCACACCGGATGAAGCCCTGGCGATCTTGCGCCGCTGGGAGCCGACGCGGGCCGAGCGGATGACCCACCTCGAACGCGAGGGGTTCCCGGCCTACACGACCTCTGCCGGGTGGCTCGGGTACTCGGACGACAAGCTCCGCGACTTGTGCCGCCAAGGGATGGCCGAGGGGTGGAGCTGCTTCAAGATCAAAGTGGGGCGCGACCTGCAAGATGACATTCGTCGCTGCCGAATCATCCGCGAAGAGATCGGCTGGGACCGGCGGATGATGGTCGACGCCAACCAAGTGTGGGACGTGCCACAGGCGATCGAGTGGATGAAGCATCTGGCCGAGTTCAAGCCGTGGTTCATCGAAGAACCAACCAGCCCGGACGATGTCCTCGGTCATGCGGCGATTGCCAAGGCGGTGGCTCCGATCCTTGTGGCCACCGGGGAACACTGCGCCAACCGCGTGATGTTCAAGCAGTTCCTCCAAGCCAAAGCGATCGGCATTTGCCAGATCGACAGTTGCCGTATCGGCGGGGTGAACGAGATCCTGGCGGTGATCCTGATGGCCGCCAAGTTCGGCATCCCGGTCTGCCCGCATGCGGGTGGGGTCGGCCTATGCGAGTACGTGCAGCACCTGTCGATGTTCGACTACGTGTGTGTCAGCGGGACGATGGAGGACCGCCTGACCGAACACGCGGGGCACCTGCACGAACACTTCAAGACCCCGATCGTGATGAAGAATGGCCGCTACATGCCGCCGACTGCCGCCGGGTACAGCATCGAGATGTGGCCGGAGTCGATTGAACGGTACACCTATCCGGGTGGGGCCGAGTGGCATCAGTAATGCGATTGAGAGGTATACGTTGGTGTCGCATCTGGTCGCTGCAATGCTGTCAATACTGGCCCCCCCGTCGTGTGAATGCGCCGATCTTCCGCCCCGAAGGGGCACCAACATGCCAGCCCAGGGCAACGCCCTGGGAATCGAGTCCGCTCGTTCGGCAAGCCCTGAAAGGGCGGTACAAGAGCGTTCCCAAGCCCTGTTTCGCCCTTTCAGGGCTGCGGGCGTTTGAACTCCAGGACCTGGGGCGGCGCTCCCGTGGGTCGCTCTGCCCCAGGCTGGCTTGTGGTTGCCCCGTTGGGGCGGAAGAGAAAGGATTGGCGACGATCGCGTCGGGTGATGCTTCAGTTCCGCTGTGGCGGACTAGGGAAATCTCAGTATGCAGCCTTGTCGAGTGAGCGTCTGAGTTAGAGAATCGATGGTGCGGTCCTGAGCCTGTTTCCCTACCCGTCCGTGGATTCCCGTCGATGTCACAACTACTCGATCAAGCGGTCGCAGAAGCTCGCAAGCTTCCGGACATGGATCAAGATGCCATCGCTGCGATCATCCTGGATGAGATTCGGGACAACCAGCGGTGGGAGAACTCGCTGGCGGGCTCACCCGACAAGTTGGCTGCCTTGGTGGCCAGAGCTGAAGCTCAAGTGCGAGATGGTGAATCTTAGACCTCGCACGAGTCGAGATGAGTCTCTCGGAGCCACGTTTCGCCAGAACGTGGGCGAACTGGGACACTCGCCCACGTTCTGGCGAACGTAGCTACTCTCTCTGGACCTCCCCCCATGCAGCCCGAAATCGAACGCATCGTCAAGGCCGCCATCGGCCACCAACTGACCACCGCCGATGAGATGGCAGCGGCAATGGGCTGTGTCATGGATGGCCGGGCGGAGGGGATGGAGATCGCCTCATTACTCACAGCCTTGGCAGTGCGAGGAGAGACCGCCGACGAGATCGCCGGAGCGGCCCGTGCGATGCATCAGCGGTCGACGCGAATCCCTCACGCGTCGAAGAATCTGCTCGATACCTGCGGCACCGGGGGAGACCAGCTTCATACCTTTAACATCAGCACCGCAGCGGCCATCGTCGCCAGTGCAGCTGGGGCACGCGTCGCCAAGCATGGCAATCGCCAAGCCAGCAGCCGTAGCGGGTCGGCTGATGTCCTCGAAGCCTTGGGCGTGAACATCACACTCCCTCCGGAGGGAGTGGCGAACTGTATTGATTCGATCGGGATTGGATTCTGTTTCGCAAGGCTCCTGCATCAAGCCATGAAGTATGTCGCCCCGGTTCGCCAGCAACTGGGGATCCGCACGATCTTCAACCTTCTGGGGCCGCTGACCAACCCCGCTGGAGCCGAGTTCCAGATCATCGGCGCGAACCGTAACGAGACGGCCTTGAAGCTGGCGCAGGCCAAGCAACAACTCGGTGGAACGCGGACGCTCGTCGTGTGTGGCAACGATCAGCTCGACGAGGTCGCGCTCTGGGGAACGACGCTGATCTACGACATTACTCCGAGCGGCATCTGCACTCATCAATGGACCGCTGGCGATTTGGGATTGCCGGAATGTACTCCCGACCAACTCAAGGTGAACTCGCCGCAGGAAAGCGCCTCCGTCATTTTAGCCATCTTCGCGGGACAACCCGGACCAGCCCGGGACATCACCGTGGCTAACGCGGGAGCGGCCCTACTCACAGCCGGACTGAGTTCGAACCTCCGCGATGCCGTCGAGCGGGCTGGGCAGGCGATCGAGTCGGGGGCTGCGCGCGAGAAGCTGGCTCAGTTGATTCGGGGGAGCGGAGTGTCATCCCACGCAAGTCCGAACCCGTAAGTCGGCCTTTCCAGGCCGTCTTGCTGCAAGCACCGATCATGGACGGCCTGGAAAGGCCGTCCTACGGCCAATTGAATTCCCACCACTTTCAACTAGCCCTTAAACAAGCGACCGTTTGAGCGATTTCTGGATCGAGTTTTGGTGCGCATCGCGAGCGTTGCCGAGGATGTCGGCGGTTACGGGGGGCAG
>JAYSVZ010000278.1:0-5908 GCA_043718305.1 Planctomycetota bacterium
ATCGGACTACTCTGTCCGCTCGGTCACGATCGGCGTACGGTTTGGAGCAAACTCCTGGCCGGGGAATCGGGTATTGCCCCCCTGATGGGGATCGATACCTCGGATTTAGAGGTCACGATCGGCGGCGAAGTCCGCGATTTCGACGCCAAGCGAATCGAAGTCAATGAACGGACTGTGGCCCGGCGGATGGATCGCTCCTCGATCTTCGCCGTGGCGGCGGCGCTGGAGGCCCTGTCGGATGCTGGGATCGCGCGGGATTCGATCACCGCGCGCGGGGCGGTCGTCGTCGGATCGGGACTCTCGGGACTCCTCACGCTTCAAGAGCAAACGGAAAACCTGCTGCGCGGTGGCCCCCGCAAGGTCAGCCCGCTCACCATCCCACTCCTCATGCCGAATGCCGCCGCTGCCAACATTGCCATCGCCACCGGTTTCACGGGGACGACATATACAGTGAGCAGTGCGTGTGCCTCGAGCGGTCACGCGATGATCGATGCTGCCCAATTGATTCGGTCTGGGGCTGCGGATGTGGTGATCACCGGCGGGACCGAGGCTTCACTGACGCGACTGGGGATGTCCTCCTTCATCAATATGCGCGCCATGGCCAAGGGGTACAACGACCGCCCGACTGAAGCTGTGAAACCGTTCGATCGCGATCGCGGGGGGCTGATCATGTCTGAGGGGGCAGCCTGCCTGATCTTCGAATCCGAGGAACATCTCCGTCGCCGAGGCGGGCAAGCTTACGCGGAACTCCTGTGTCACGGGGCGACTTCGGACGCATACCACATCACCCAGCCCGATCCCGGAGCGACCCAGGCGACGCGCGCGATCCAGGAGTGCCTGACCCGCTGTGGGTTTCACCCGTCCGAGATCGCTGAGCGAACCTATATCAACGCCCACGGAACCGGAACGAAGCTCAATGATGCCGCCGAGACCAAGGCCATTCGGCAGGCTTTTGGACCCGCTGCGAATCAGTTGCGGGTCAGTTCGACCAAGAGCATGACCGGCCATTTGATTGGAGCTGCCGGGGGGCTGGAGATGGCGATTTGCTGCCTGGGTCTGGTGAGCCAACGGTTGCCGGGGACGATCAATCTGACCCACCCGGATCCCGAGTGCGACCTCAACTATTTGCCAAACGGCTCCGTGGAAGCGGCGATGGACTACGCCATGAATCTCTGTTTTGGATTCGGCGGGCACAATGTCTGCTTGATGATCGGGAAGGTGCAGGACGAAGCACTCGCCGGGAAGGTCACGGAAGCCATTCGACTGTAGTCCATTCTCACTCCCCGAAGGTGGGCGAGTCATCAGTCATCAGTCAGGGGCCGCAGGTGACGACCGATCTCTGGCCCTCTAAGGGCTAGTTGGTAGCGAAACCACCCAATCGCGCAATCGAAAGTAACTCCCCCCTTCCCAGACATCCACAGCGATGTCGGGGCCACCCCGCCATTTCAGCCTGCTCAAAGAATATCCACTCGTTCCCAAGCCGGAGCCTATCTGTAAGGATTATTCGGATCCTGCTTGATCGGTGAAGTACGAAACGCTGAACTGTCAGGGAAGACTCTCCATCTCGGCAAGATATTCGTTGTTTTCTGCCGAGAGAGAGATTAATCTGACTGGGTTACACTGGTCGTGCCGCTGACATTCTGTCAGGCGAAAGCTCATCGAGTTGGGGAATTGAATGTCCACGAATTGGTTCTGCCGTCTGGTTCAGCAAGTCTCGATCACGACACAGCGTCGACGGATTCGTCGCGGCGTGGGGGCCATTGAGGTCGCCGAAACGCGGATGCTGCTCTCGGCTTTGGCCTACAGCCCCAAGCAGACTGACTCCTTCGCCGCTGCCGCTCAAGGCGCGCAAGAAGGCCCTCTCTTTCCGCTCAGTGAGACGTTCAAGCTCCACAGTCTGCCTGGCGCGACCAAGGTGATTTACCTCGACTTCAACGGCCAAGTGGTGACCGGTACGGCGTGGAACTCGAATGGCAACTCCCTGACATTCGAAGCGTACAGCTTCGAAGGAGACGCCTCATTCACCAATAACGAATTGGAACAGCTCCAGCGAATCTGGGCGCGCGTCGCCGAGGACTTCGCGCCATTCAATGTGAACGTGACCACGGAAGAACCCCCGATCGAGGACTTGCGAAACACAGGCGGTGGTGACACTCGCTGGGGCATTCGAACACTGATCTCCAGCAACGATCCGCTGAACACGGGAGCGGGGGGCGTGGCCTACATCGGGTCATTCAACTGGGATTCTGATACGCCCGCCTTGGTGTTTAATGGCGGCGAAAAGGGTGCCGCCGAAACCGTCAGTCATGAAGTCGGGCACACACTGTTCCTGGGTCATGATGGACGAACAAGTCCTGTCGAAGAGTATTACTTCGGTCACGGGACCGGAGCCACCAGTTGGGGCCCCATCCAGGGGGCATCCTTCAGCCCCAGCCTCTCTCAATGGAGCAAAGGTGAGTACGCAGCGGCCAACAATCAAGAAGATGACTTGAACATCATTACGACTATGAATGGATTCGGATACCGGGCGGATGCTGCCGGTGACAGCATCGCCAGCGCCGGGAATATTACGAAGCTGCCCTTGGTCGGAAACCAGATCGGCGTTGATCAGAAGGGGATCATTGAGCAGCGGACTGACTTCGATTTTTACCGTCTGAATGTGGGGAACGGGCTGGTCACACTGAACATCAATGGGGCTGAGGTCGGCAGCAACATGGACATCCTCGCGGAAGTCTACGATGGCAGCGGGAACCTCGTCGCGTCGTCGAATCCTCTCGATCAGATCAATGCGACGATTAGCTTTACGGCGACGCTCGGGGCGTACTACCTGAAGATCGACGGTGTCGGCATGGGGAATCCGCTCGCGACGGGCTACACCGACTACGGCAGTCTGGGCCAGTACCACATCACGGGGAGTTACGTGAACCCAGAGAACAGCCCGCCGATTCTCAACGACCAGTTCCTGCCCAACTTGAAGGAAGGGAGCCCGCTGGGCTTCGTTGTCGGGATCGTGGCCGCCCAGGAATCGGATGAGAATCAGACGCTGAAGTACGAGATCATCGCTGGAAACACCGGTGGGGCCTTCGAGATCGACCAGAATAATGGCCGGATCACGATTGCCAATCCGGCTGCGATCGACTTCGAAGTGTCGCAAGAATTCCGGTTGACTGTGAAGGTCACCGATAACGGGATTCCCGTGCGGTCGGATACCGGGGTCGTGACGATCCGCATCCTGGATGCGGTGACTTACGCTTTCAACTCCGGGGTGCTGACCGTCGAGGGGACTACGCTGAACGATCTGATCACCGTCCAAAAGGCCGGGACGATCAAGATTCACGATGGCCTCTCGCTGATCGACACGGGGCTGACCTCAGCCCAGGTTACCGAAGTCCGCATCTACGGGCTTCAGGGGAACGACGTTTTGCGGCTTGACACCACGCTGGAGGCGATCGCGGGCAAACTCTATGGAGGGTTCGGGGAAGATTCGCTGATCTCGGGTCTGGGCACTGATCTGCTCGACGGGGGCGATGGTGCCGACGAGGCTTCCTATCTCCAGGCGACCTCGGCGGTGACCGTGAATCTGTCACTCGTGGGGGCTCAGAACACGGGCGGAGCGGGCAGCGATACGTTTGTGTCGGTCGAGAACCTGTTGGGTTCCAAGTTCGGCGACACCCTGATCGGGAATGCCCTGGCCAATGTCCTTCGCGGGGGACTGGGGAACGACACCTTGCGGGGTGAAGGCGGCGCGGACATCCTGGAAGGGAATGAAGGCGCGGACTCACTCGTCGGAGCTGCGGGGAACGACCTCCTGCGATTCGACAACCAGGACACAGCGGTCGATGGCGGGGCGGATGTGGACACCGCCATCCTAGTGGTGTCGACAGCGGCCATGAACTTGAGCCTGCTGCCGGGGCAATTGGAGATTCTGGACGCCTCGATTTCGACGTTCAATAACGTCTTCGACGCGACGGGGGCCACGTGGCCGGTGACGATCACTGGTGGCAGCGGCCATGACAAGCTCACTGGCGGGGACGGGAACGACCGCCTCAACGGTGGCTTGGGGAATGACATCCTGATCGGGCGCGGCGGTGCCGACCGCTTCGAGGGGGGGCACGGCGAAGACCGGATCGAGATCGATCACCTCGATTCCCTCGTCTCAGGCGGTGCTGGTAAAGACACGGTCGTCGTCGTTCCGGGTTCCGGGCCGGTCAGCCTGAACCTGGGGACTGGGCAAATCGAAGTCGTGAACGCCGAAGGTTCGACCCAGAGCAACACCTTTGATGCCAGTTCGGCCACCTGGAATGTGGCGATCACGGGGGGCAGTGGGGCCGATGCGATCTTCGGCGGGTCGGCTGTCGACACCTTGATTGGTGGCGGCGGTAGCGATTCGATTCTCGGAAATGCGGGCAACGATATCCTCGAAGGCGGGGCCGGGGCCGACGCCATGAACGGTGGGGAAGGGAACGATCTGTTCTACTTCGACAACTCCGATACCGCAGTGGTCGGGGGAGCCGGAGCCGACACGGCCAAGGTGAAGAATGCGACCGGCGGGATCAATCTCAACCTGACAACCAGTCAGTTGGAGACGGTCAACGCGGCGTCCTCCAGCTTCGCCAATCGCTTCGATGCGACGGGGGCGGACTGGATCGTGAACATCACGGGCGGTAGCGGCGATGATACGATCATCGGGGGCCACAAAAATGACCGACTCGTCGGTGGCGGTGGCAAAGATCTAATCCTGGGAAACGGCGGGAACGACATCCTTGATGGGGGGGCGGGCATCGATACGGTGAGCTATTCCACAGCCACCTCCCGCGTGGAGGTCAACCTAGCCACGGGCCGGGCCGGGGGTGGGGCCGGGACTGACACGCTGATCGGATTCGAGAATCTGACCGGGTCGATCTTCGCGGATACGCTCATCGGGAATTCCGGAGCCAATACCATTCGCGGAGGCGGCGGACTCGACATCATCAACGGGGGCGAGGGATCCGATACGATCATCTTCGCATAACCGCTAACCCAGACGTGAGGAGCCACGAACAGCCCCGGTGAGTGATTCACCGGGGCTGTATTCGTGTTAGTTAGCTAGAATCATGGCCTTCATCGAAGTGGACGCAGTCTTGAGTAATGTTTGCAGTTCGCTAGCCTCAAACAGCTTCTTGCCCACGGCGTTCCGTTGCTCGCGAATCTGTCGCTTACTGGCCCCCTTGAAGTCTGGCCCCAACTTCACTGGCTCCTTGAGCAGATCGGACTCCCAGCCCCAGTTGAAAATCGTGCGGGTCATCGTCACCAGCTTGTTCAACCGCCCGGAAGCGTACTTGCCCGCCCATTGGTTCCGCAGCCCCACCGTCGATCTCCCGAAATGCTCAATCCGCAGCTTCGCACAGTCGCGGTAATCCACGAACGTCCGGGGGAGAGGCTGCCGGATTGCCCCTTGGCGTCCCACTGCGCCAAGAAGAGATTCACCAGTGAACCCACGTTGACGACAACCGACAACAACCGCTGGGGGATCCTTCCGGCTTGCAGATCGTCGCGTTCGTTCAGATACTTCAGGAGTGCCGCGTCGGTATCGCTGTGGATTCCGAAGAAATGCACCTTGCCCTTGATCTTCTTGCACCACTGGCCGTTGGCGTGTGCTGTCAGTGGAAACTCGGCATAGGGTTTCTTCGGTTTCGAGGCTTTATCCTTCGGCATGTCTTGCCCCGCTTGAAACGGATGTTGGTTGCCGACAGCCTGCAACACGATTCAAGGAAACGCAAGATGCGAGATTAAAACCTCAGAAGTGCCCGTAGCTCAGCTGGATAGAGCAACGGATTTCTAATCCGTCGGTCGGTGGTTCGAATCCACCCGGGCGCAATGACATCGGTCTGTTGTCACAGTTGGTTGTCACAGAAAAACGCCCCTGCTC
>JAYSVZ010000279.1:0-5901 GCA_043718305.1 Planctomycetota bacterium
CGATGCTTTGAAAGTTTCCGGACTCGCCTGCCTGAGCCGCCAGTTGATACTTGGAGGCATCACTTGCGTCTTTGACCTCGGACAACCCCCAGAGATCGATTCCTTGTTCATCCTTGATTCTGTTCGCATTGACCGTGTTCTTGGCTCCGCCGGACTCCACATTCCAAAAGCAGAGCCGAAGCTCCTCACAGTGAGCAGTCGTTGTGAGGCCCGCCAAGGCCAAGGCTACGACCAGCCGGATTGCGGTTCGCGTCAAACTCATGATCATCCTCCATCGTCAAAGGGACTGAAGCGTTTCCAACGGTTGAAACTATCCATGAACTTATTGAGAATCAATGAATATTCTGTTGATGTTCTTCGAATGACTCAGAATGACCCATGGAGGCCATCGGTCGGAAATGAGTGACTTGTTAGAACGAATCTTCAGGTCTGTAGCGCCCAGACCTAGAACGGTGGCGTGCCGAGGCTTCATCAGATGTCGTAGTACATCGCAAACTCCCACGGGTGGGGGCGTTCGCGGAGGGCTTGGACCTCTTGGGTTTGCTTGTACCAGGTCCAGGTGTCGATCACGTCCTCGGTGAAGACATCCCCTCGCAGCAGGAACTCGTGGTCCGCTTTCAAAGCCGCGAGTGACTCTTCCAGCGAGGTGGGGACGCTGGCATAGCCCTTGAGTTCCTCGGGGGACAGCCCGTAAATGTCCTTGTCGAGCGGTTGGCCCGGTTCCAATCGGCGCTGAATGCCATCGATCGCCGCCATCAGGGTGGCCGACATTGCGAGGTACGGGTTCGCCGACGCGTCTGGGCAACGGAACTCGAACCGCTTACTGGCGGGTCGCGAGTTGTGAACGGGAATCCGGATCGCGGCTGAGCGGTTGCGGAAGCTGTAGGTCAAATTAATGGGAGCCTCGAACCCGGGCACGAGCCGCTTGTAGCTATTGGTCGTGGGGCAGCAGAAGGCCATCAGCGCCTTCGCATGGTGCAGCACCCCAGCCAGCGCATGTAGCGCCAGATCGCTCAGCCCGCCATACCCGTTCCCGGCGAAGAGCGGCTGAGCGGCCTTCCAAAGCGAGAAGTTAAGATGCATCCCGGAGCCGTGATCGTTCCACAGCGGCTTTGGCATGAACGTCGCCGATTTGCCATGCCCGGCAGCCACGTTCTTGACGACATATCGATACTGCAGCAGCGCATCCGCAATCTTAAGAAGTGGCCCATGCGCCAAGCTCATCGCACACTGCCCGCCCGAAGCCGATCCGTGATGCTGGCTGCTGACATCGACGCCGCACTCTTGCAGCTTGAGCATGATGTCGGTGCGGAGGTCTTGGAGCGTATCACTCGGTGGAGTTTGAAAGTACCCCTCGCGGTGCCGAATCTTTGAGGGGGGACTCCCACCCATCGAGTCTGTTTGCCCGCGCTGCCACTCGCCTTCGCCGCTGCCCAGGTGGTAGTAACCTTCATGGGCGTTCTGGTCGAACCGGACATTGTCGAACACAAAGAATTCCGCTGCGGGGCCGAAGTTTGCCACATCGGCGATCCCGGTCGACTGGAGATATCGCTCCGCCTTGAGGGCTACATTGCGGGGGTCTTTGGCGTAATTCTCCCCGGTGACGGGGTCATGAATGTTGCAGGTCATCGCCAGCGTGTGGGTCAAGAACGGGTCGACCGTGACCGTCTCCGGCTGGGGGATGACAAGCATGTCGCTCTCGTTGATCGACTGCCAGCCGCGAATCGACGAGCCGTTGATCGTGAAGCCCTCGGTGAAACTCTCTTCGGTGAGAGCCTTGACCGGGATCGTAAAGTGCTTTTGCGTGCCCGGAAAATCCATGAACCGCAGGTCGACGACCTTGATCTCGGCACGGCGGCAAAGAGCGAGAACTTCCTTGGGAGTCATAGTGACCAGGCGGCTGGCGACAGCCGGTTCCAGAGGCGAAGGTTTCAAGGTGCGAGGCCACCCCGATGGTAGCAGAATTCGTAAGAATTCTGATGGCTGAAGTCTGACAACTTCAGCGACCCCGAAATCAAGCGTTGACGATGGCTAACGGGCTTCGCCCTGTAAGCCGTAGTCCTCGATCTTCTTGTGGAGTGTGTTGCGGTTGATGCCGAGGCGGCTGGCGGCTTTGGTCTGCGTTCCCTGAAAGGAGCGGAGGACTTGCAGCAGGAGTTCCTTCTCGACCAGGCCGATCACCTGCTCATAGGCTTGCCCATCCCCGGGCACCCGCGACAGGCCCAGGCTCACGAGTTCCGTGCAAAGGGCCTCGAGACTACTCCGCTGGGCGCGTCCGAGGCGGACCGGAGCCAGACCGCGCACGGGGGCGGGAAGCAGGTCGGCAGTCAATTGCGTTGAGGGGGCGAGCACATTGGCCCGCTCGATGTAGTTCTCAAGCTCGCGAACATTCCCCGGCCAGGTGTACCCCTTGAGAAACGCGATCGCCTCTGCGGTCGCCTCCAGCGGAGCTCGCTTCATGTCGGGGGCATAGCGCTTCACGAAGTGGCTCACCAGATCCGGAATGTCCTCCACGCGATCCCGCAGCGGAGGCAGATAGAGCGGCAACACGTTGAGCCGGTAGTACAGGTCTTCCCGGAATTGATTCCGTTCCACCATTTCATTCAGATCGCGATTCGTCGCCGCCACGATCCGGCAGTCGACCGAAATCGTCTTCGTATCGCCCACGCGTTCGAACTCGTGCTCTTGCAGCACTCGCAAGAGCTTCACTTGCAATGTGTAGCTGATCGAGTTGATCTCATCGAGAAAGATCGTCCCTCCGTGAGCCGCCTCGAACCGCCCGGTGCGGTTCTCATGGGCACTCGTAAAGGCTCCCTTCACATGCCCGAACAGCTCGCTCTCGAGCAGGCTATCGCTGAGCGCCCCGCAATTGACCCGGATAAACGGCCCCGTCGCGCGGGGGCTGAGCTGGTGGATCGCCTTTGCAATCAGCTCCTTCCCGGTGCCCGTTTCTCCTAAGAGTAGAACGGTCGCCGAACTCGGAGCGACCTGGCGCGTCATGCGGTAGACCGCCTGCATGGCCGGACCCTGTCCGATCATTCCCTTCAGGGGCGGGGCGTCTGGAGGGGCGTTCTGGCTCACAATGCGTTATTCCGGTCAGAAGGCGGATTGTGCCCAGATTGTAGGCACGTGCCACTTCATTGAACAGCCATTCGTAGATATTCTTCATAAAATGAAAGAGTATCTCTGTTTCCAGATGCTTCAATCTGCGAACACCAGCCTTAATGGAATGAATGTGCTTTAATGACATGCACATCCCTTGACATGCCCGCGTCCCAGACATTCGATAGTCGGACAGTGTTCACGCCAGTCGCCGAGTATGAAGCAGTTCACCCGCTTCGACCGAACGGACCTCTGATGCTTCGAGCGTAATCAGGGCGATGGTCGATCCAGCCCCGTCGACATATTCCACTTCAAATGCCTGACCACCACCGTAGATGTGTACGACAGTTCCCACATCACCCGCCGAAAGGTCTTGTGTCGGATGGTCTTCGATAAGAACAACCAATGAGTGCTCAGTGATCATGAGTGGTCTCCTGGGTAGGCCGTCACGAGACGCGGAACTGAATTCTCTTCGAGGATCCAGACGGCAAGGACAGATGCTGGGCGGTGGCCTTCGCAGAATAGCTCCCCAACCGTCTCGTACTTTACGCCGAATGGTGATGGCTTGGTATGGAAATTCTCACACGACTGAGCGATTCGTAACAGTTCATACATCAGCTCTTCCCAGTTTTGCAGGCTGTAACCGATCGAGGCAAACCACAAAGCCTTTGTTCCCCCAACTGGATGAGCGGGATTGAGAAGGTAGTCACACAGTTTTTCCTTTGTGATGATCGCGTGTTCGGCATCGGGAAAAGGCACAACTCCTCCATGCAACGCATCATTTTCTTGAGAATGACAGCATTTTCAAAGAAGCGGCTGGCCGTGACAACCATCCAAAAAGCCCACGGGGCGGCTACCCCGTGGGCATTCCGACAACTGGTAACAGCAGGCGTCCCCTTACGGCACGTTCACCGCATCGGTCCACGGATCGGTCCGGAACGGCGAAGCGGGCAGACCGGCTCCGTTGGCGAGATTCGGCTCGGCCCGTTGGTGCCAGCCGAAGCGGACAGCCACTGGCTTCGCGACTCCCTCAGCAGTGACGACAACGGTGTCGCCCGCGATCGTGGCCTTGGCGGCGACGAACTTCTTGTCCTCGCCCGCGATGGACCACCACGAGAGATCTTTGCCGTCACGGGACTTCAGACCCGCCGCGTGATTGAAGCTCACGACGGCCTTGTTCCCCTCGACAGCCAGCGTCTTGTAGAGCGGGCCGGAGTAGACCAAGTCGGCCTTGCCATAGGTGTTCGCCAGTGCCCACAGCGACAGGCGGCGACCGACTTCTTGCTTGTTCGGCGGATGAATGTCGTTCAGCGTGGTGATGTCCGTCAGGACCGCCATCCCGGTGTTCTTGACCTGGAGCGTGGCAGTCTGGGCTTCCCAAATCCCGGCCAGAGCGGTCGGGTCGCCGCCGTATTGGAAGGGGGCCAGCTGAGCAAACAGGAATGGAAAATCGCGATTCCCCTCTTGGTTCCACGCACTCCGCCACCCTTCAATCAGGCCGCGTTTCATTTGGTAGTAGTGCATCCCCTGGCCATTGTTCGACTCCCCTTGATACCACAGGAACCCGCGAATGCCGAACGGAACGATCGGGTGGATCATGCCGTTGTAGAGGCCGGTATGCTGGCCGCTCGAGTTCAGCGGATGATTGATCGACGCGACTGCGGGCGGAGTCGGGGGCAGAGCATCACCCGGCTTGGCGGCTGCGACCGCATGGTTGTAGACCTTGATCGCGTCCGCGTGGTGTGCGAGGGCGTCGGCATACCCATTCAGCATCCCCAGCCACTTGTCCCGCTCCCCAGCCAGTTCTGGAATGGCAGTGAATCCTTGTGGCGGAATCCACGGCTCGATCCGCGTCCCGCCCCAGGCTGTGGTGATCAGACCGACCGGCACGTCGAGCTTCTGATGAATCTCACGGCCAAAGAAGTAGAGCACAGCCGACGACCCGCCGACTGTTTGCGGCGAGCACTCGACCCACTGAGCCTGCACATGCTCCGAAGGCGTTCCGGAGGGAATGAGGGGCACCATGAATATCCGAATCTTCGGGAAGTTCGCGTTCTTGATCTCCTCAGCAGCATTCAGCGAGGCATTGACGCTCCACTGCATATTCGACTGGCCCGACCCGGCCCAGACCTCGCCGACGAGGATGTTGGCGACCTTGATTTCGTTCTTCCCTTTGACGGTCATCTCGTGCGGTCCGCCCGCCGTCTTGATCGCCGGGAGGGTCACCTGCCACTTCCCCGCCCCATTGGCGGTCCCTTTGACGGTACTCTCGCCAAGTGTCACGGTGACTTCTTCCCCGGCGTCTGCCCAGCCCCAGATCGGCAGCGGAATGTCCTTCTGCAGGACCATGTTGTTGCTGATGACTTCCGGCAGGCGAACATCCCCCCACCCCGCCGAAGCTGCCAGCAGCGAAGCTGCGACAGCCACCAGACACAATCGGACGAACATCATGAGAGGCATTCCTGAGAGGGACTTCGTGGCGGCGACTTGACGCATCGCTCGCAACTGATGTTACCGTGAGAGGTGGGGGATGTCAGTCGTGAGGGAGAGACTTCCAATCTATCAGCCGCCTCTCTTCCATCCACGATTGATGGGCTGCCGTAATCGGCTCCGACGCCTGTGCCGATACGAACTTCACTCCGGCTGGACAGCTTCCCAGCAATCCGGGAACATGAGCCTCGCCGTCGTCGCGGCTGCCTGCGACTGTCGCTCCCTCGCGAGACCCCTCCGTGGCCCACGCTTCTCCGAAGACCCTTCCCCCCGATGTGGTGGCCCGTATCTCGCGGCTGGAGATCCTCA
>JAYSVZ010000280.1:0-5901 GCA_043718305.1 Planctomycetota bacterium
GGACATCCGCCAGCAACTGGACTCGGAGTCCGCCGATGCCCAAGCCGCCGCACGCCGCCGACACGCCGATGCGGTTTCACGACTGTTAAAACGCCTGCACGTGCGCGGCCTGATCGCCAAAATCCCCCGCACCTGCCGCTGGCGATCCACCGCTCTGGGCGAATCCCTCCTCGGAACCATCGTCCGCCTCCACGACCACGGACTGCCCTTGGCCACATGAAACATGCGCCCACGGCGCGTGGATGTGACAGCGTAAGATTCTAACATGGTGGCAGAGGATAAGTCGGAAGGCAGGCGTTATGCGCTCCCGCCCAGATCAGTTCAGTGGGGACATCGAAGCTGAACGCTGGCGCGACAGCCTGGCCAGACGGCCCATGGGACTCCACATGTGATCTCGCGACCTTGACCAACGTCGGCCAATCGGAAAGCTGCCAACTCGCTTTGAGCCGGTCATGCAGTGAAGCTGACTCCTTCGCTTGAACCTCTGAAGGCTGATCACTGGTGATCGAACCAACCATTGCCACTTGCGGGTGGGTGAAGATGACTGACGATTCCGGGCGCCTTGGTGGGAGCAGCCTGTGGATTTCGTAAAACTGCCATGGTTTGAAGCGTTGGTATTGGACATCTCTCAATGATTGTCTCGACGTTTGAATATGCTTTCTGCCGATCTGTAGCGATTGACTTCTTGAAACAAGTGTGTTGCATCGAGACTGGAATTGGCAACTGAATACAAGAGCCACCCCACATTGACCGTGCCGCGAGGAACGCCCAGCAAGGCGATTTACCGAATGTACCGCACCCGTGAGAAGTCTGGCACGCGGACAAACCGTTCTCTCCCACCGATCGTCAGTCGCCCCGGCTTCGAGGGGAGATGCACCGCGAATGGCTTCCCGATCAAGGAATCCAGAGGCACACCGGGGCTGGGCCAGCAGCGACTATCGACGGACACGGGGCTATTGTCACCGAGTACAAACAGATCATTCGGTCCCAGCTCAAACTGCTTGCCGTTCGCACTGTTCTTCGGGGTGTAATAGACATCGCGATAGAGGCGTAAATCAGAAAGAGAGATCGCCGCACCCCGCATCCCGAGTCGAGCCACGCGTTCGACCCACGGAGCGGCTGCCGGTTCGGTCCATCGAGGAAGGGGGAGTGGGTCCGCCAATGGCTCGTCGCCCGCAGCCATCAGCAGTTGCCCGTCGAACGTCGACACCCGGTAGGTGTGAGTTCCCTCACGAAGCCTGGCAGGCATCGAGATCGTCTGGACCGGTTCTGGTGCTCCATCGAGCGTGACGAGAATGACCCCGTCGGCAAAATCGAACTCACAAACGACCACGGTTCGATGCCATGTCATCCGCGCGATGAGTTGTGCGTTGGAGGGAGCCTGGGCCACCGTGAACTCCAGCATCAAGTCGTGAACACGATAAGCCGTCGTTCCTTCGTACTTTTGGTTGTAGCCATACACATCGGTGATGGGAGCGAAGTGCGATCGGTTGTAGAGTTTGTCGAGCGCCTCTTGATAGAGCGGGTCATCGGACCGGCTACGCCAACGGTCGTGCTCCGTAGCGGACCAAGCCCCCACCACTTCGACCTGCTTCGCCTCGCCGTTGTAACTGAGCGCTGTGAACTCGCTGGTCGGCAGGTCTAACTTTTTCGGCCACACTTCCAGGGGGGCCACTGAACGATGGGAACCACCGGAAATGATCCAGTGGCGGAACTCCAGCCAATCGGTCGGAGCGGTGGCTGACTGGCCCGTGAACTCGAAGCCGTGCTTGGACTCAAGCCATGCGGAGTCGCCCCGTTCGGCTCTCCAGCGGGCTCTCCATTCCGGGTGATCCTCATCCGGCTGATGAGCGTGTTCGTCAACAACGATTCGCGTCCCGAGTTGAGCTGAGAGCCCCTTCGGGGGGAGTGTTCCGTTCGCCAGGACTTCACCGTCACGGATCTCGATCGTCTCTCCGGGCAGCCCCGCCGCACGTTTCACATACGCCTCCAGGGGTTCGCTCGGATTTCGGAAAACGATGACTTCCCACCGCCGTGGCGTCCGCCATTGGTAGGCGTTCTTGTTGACCATCAACTGGTCCCCTTCGTTCCGAGGAAGGTGCGCGATCCGCAACCCGATCTGCCCGCAATTGGGACAAGCGGTCCCAGTCACTCCCTCCCCCGGAAGATCGCTCGCCTCGGCTGTGGAAGCCAGGGATGGAGAAGCCCCTTCGGCCTCATCGAGCGACATCCCTCTCGCGAACGCATGCGTACAGGTCGGACAGGTCATCTGCCGGTGATAACCGAGCAGGCTAGGAGCCATCGAACCGGTCGAAATCAGATACCCCTCGGCACCAAACGTCCGAAAGATCAGCACGCTCGCCGCCAGCATGACGAGCGACTCGATGACATGCCGGAGAGCTGAGCCATGCGGGACAGCGTTCTGATCAGACTCGGACAAGCGGACCGCACTGCCTGGAACAAGGGAGGGACACGTGTAACGATTGTCCCGATTTTACGTGCAGTCGCGGTTGTAAGGGAATCGAGAGTTATGCGGATTTTTTCGAATGCAAGGAGTGGTCGTCAAGGATGTTGGACGGTGGTGTTTCAGTGTCCCGGCATTTTGCCAAGATCACGAATCACTCCATGGCCGGTCTGCGCTTGGCGTGCGATTAGTCGCCACTAGCGGTCTGCCCAAGGGCAACCGGAATCGTTCAGCGAAGATTCATTTTCGCGAAGGCACCGGCATGCGCCGAGAGGCTCGTGGCGAACCGCTGGAAAGCGAGTTCCGGTGACGGGCTGGTGGACTTACCCTTCAACCCCGAAGTTTGCTCCGAGAGAATCAGACTCGCCCCGTCGTAAAGCCGCTCGCGGACCATCTTCGTCAGCAATATCTGGTATCTCATTGCATACGAAGCTGACTGAAACTCAGGAAACACGGAGAAATGCGGTTCTTTGACGCGAACCGCAGCCTGCGACTTGGGACAGTCTTTCAGAATAAACACGAACCCCAACCAGGGACGTGGGGAATCACGATAAGCTCCCTCGCGATATGCCGCCCAAAGGTCGGTCGCGTTTCCGAGCGATTCTTCCGATCGATTGTTAAAGTTATTCCCGAAGGACGGGCCGACCTGGGCCTTGAATTCAATCACTGCCAGCAACTGCCCTCGAACCACTACGACTAGATCCCAATTCTTCTCTGCCCGAAAGTACCCTGGGAGTTCTAATCGGTTCTGGCAGCAAATGTCTGCTGCTGGAATTCCGGCATCGATCAAGATGTCGCGACAGAGTGTGACGAAACCGTCCAGATGCTTGCCACCTGTCACAGCTGTTCGGGCACCGGTGTCCTTGGTGCCCGATTCGACGCCCTGCTGCTTGGACTGTTTGTCGCGAGTCCGCCAGAAGTGCTTGACCGCTTGGCTGAGTCGGAGATCAAGATCGATCATGAAAAACCACCTTTGCCTTGGTCAGTAAGTCGATCTCGTTGAGGATTCGCTTTCTCGCGAGCGCGTAGTATTCCGGATCCACTTCCAGGCCCATACTGTTCCGCCCACATTGCATGGCCGCCAATGACGTTGTGCCAGTCCCCCAAAATGGATCAAGCACCGTGTCACCGACAAAGCTGAACATCCGAATGAGACGATTCGCTAGATCCAACGGATACGGTGCGGGATGACTGCGGGTGGACGCGCCCGTCACACCGGTCCAGATCTGTTGAAACCATTCGCGGTGCATCGACTCTGAAAGCACGCTGAGGATTCTCGTCGACAATGTGGGGCTACGATAACCACCGGGCTTTCGTTCCATGAGTATAAACTCGATGTCATTCTTGATGACCGCGTTCGGTTCGTAGGGCTTTCCCAAGAACGAACCCCCATTCCCTTCGGCCTCGTAGACCGCATTCGAAATCTTGTGCCAGATAATTGGCGAGAGATTGTCATATCCAATGGTGCGGCAGTGCTCCTGAATCGAAGCATGGAGCGGAACCACGGTATGTCGCCCTCCGTTCTTTCGGCGTGACAGACAAACATCGCCCACCACGCAAACCAATCGCCCCCCAGGAACGAGGGCTCGAAAACACCGCGTCCAGACTTGATCGAGCGCCCTCAGGAAATCGTCGTAGTCTTCAATGTGCCCCATCTGACCATCAGAGTCCCGATACTTTTTTAGCGTCCAGTAAGGAGGAGAGGTGACCACAAGATGGACTGACTCCGCCGGAAGTTGAACTTGCCGCGCATCGCCCAGATAGATGTCATGCTGTGTCGGAATCCGACCGACAGCCGCCTCAATTAAGGACATCAGTCGAGTGTTTTTTGCAATGGCTGGGATGGCCACCTGTGGCGTGGGGAGATCGCGTAACTCATCGGGAACGAACTCGTCCATATTCGCGGCGGCGGCTGGTTCAGCAATGGTTGGCATGTGGTGTCCTTCCGAATCGCACTGCGTCGTCACTACATCCGGTCAACCGTCTGAATCCCCAGCAGCCCCAGAGCCTTCTCCAGCACGCGGCCCGTCAGTTCCGCCAGCAGGCAGCGGCTGTGGCGGAGGGCTTCGCGGGGTTCATCCTTGACCGGGCAGGCGAGGTAGAACGTGTTAAAGACGATCGCCGTTTCGAACAGGTACTGCGTCAATTGGTTCGGGCGATATTCGTTGCACACCGCATCGAGGGCCTCGGGGAATTTGAGGAGTTGGAGGGCCAGCGCCCGTTCGGCGGGTAGGGTCAAAACAATCTTCGCCCCATCCGTAAGCAGTTGGGCCGGATCGATGTTGTTCTTGCGAAGAATCCCCTTGGTTCGGGCAAAGGCGTACTGGATGTAGGTCGCGGTGTCCCCTTCCTTGGCCAGCATTTTCTCCCAGTCGAAGACGTAGTCGCTCTCGCGAGAATGGTGCAAGTCGGCGTACTTGATCCCGCCGATGCCGATGATCTCGGCCACCGATTGCCGCGAGGCTTCATCGAGCGGTTCCTCGCCTTTGTCCGCCTTCTGAGCTTCGTTCAGGTCAACGATCGTCCGGGCTTCTTTGATCGCTTCGTCGAGCAGACTCTCCAGTCCGACCGTATCGCCATCGCGGGTCTTGTAAGGCCGCCGGTCCTTGCCCATCACGGTGCCGAAGTTGACGTGCCGCAGATCGACTTTGGCAATCCCCCACTTTCGGACTGTCTTAAAGAGCAGATCGAAGTGCTCGCCCTGCCGCGTGTCGACCACGTACAGAATCTCGTTCGCTTGGAGTTCGCCGACACGATGGCGAATCGTCGCCAGATCGGTCGTGGCATAGGTGTACGCCCCATCCCCCTTCTGCACGATGAACGGGGCCTCGTTCCCTTCGATGAAGACACACATCGCCCCATCGCTGGCGACGGCCATCCCGTTGCTCTTCAGTGCATCGACCACTCCCGACAGCATCGGGTTGTACCAACTCTCACCCAGCGTCAGATCGAACGTAATCCCTAGCCGCTCATAGACCCCTTGCAGAGCTGCCAAGCAGGCGGGCATAAACTCGTTCCACAGCCGCAAATTCTCGGCATCACCGGCGTGTAACTTGGCGGTCTCATCTCGAGCGGCCCGCGCGATGTTGGTATGGGCATTCGCCAGCGCGAGTTCAGCGGCGTTGGTCTCGACCCGCTCGACTTTCTTGACCAGCGAGGCGATCTCTTCACGCAGATGGTTTACTGCCTGTTGCGTAGATTTCCGAAAACTAACCATCTCTTTGTGAAGAATCACATCAACATCATTCAAAACATCAACGCTGCCCTGTTCATGATTCTGTTCATGATTCTGCAAAACTTTGAGTTGATTCTGCTCAATCTCCAGTTCTTGTTTCTTTGCGGGGAGCCCGGTGCGGGCCTCGATGAAGTCACTCAGCTGGTTCACCAAGCGGTAGAGCCGCGCCAGTTCGGCCACGGGTTGCCGCGTGTAGGCATCC
>JAYSVZ010000029.1:0-8568 GCA_043718305.1 Planctomycetota bacterium
CAGGCCGTCCCCAGCGAACGCGTCACTCACGAATGGCCGGACGGAGTGGATCGGGAGGTTGGCCTTCGCTCCGGGACGGGCAGGAATGCCCGTCCTACAACTCACGCTCAACGCTCAGTGCTGGTGACCAAGCGAGACGCCTCCCAGTAGGACGGCCTTTCCAGGCCGTCCCGAGCGAACGCGTCACTCACGAATGGCTGGACAGAGTGGATCGGGAGGTTGGCCTTCGCTCTGGGACGGGCAGGAATGCCCGTCCTACGGGGATCGTATTTCTGACCGCACGCCTTAAGACTCCGGACGTTCTCCCTTCCGGCTCCCCTCTCCCCCTAGGAGAGGGGCTGGGGGGTGAGGGAGATCGGCGAGACGACGCCCGAATCCGCTGCATCCAGCGGAAGAATTGGGTCGCAGAATTCGTCAGAATTCTGACGGCTGAAGTCTGACGACTTCAGCTACTCCTTCTTCGAGCCGAGTTCCGGAAGGATGTGTCCCATCTTGTCGCGTTTGGCCTGCATGTACTTCTCGCGCTGCGGCTGATCCGGGGCGATGATGGGCACCTGCTCGACGACCTTGAGATCGACCCAGTGCTCAAAGGCTTCGGTCTTCTTCGGGTTGTTCGTCAGGATGCGAATCTTCTTCAGGCCCAAGTCCTTGAGAATCTGGAGCCCGACCATGTAGTCTCGCAGGTCGGCCTTGAAGCCCAGGCGATGGTTGGCTTCGACGGTATCGAGTCCTTCATCTTGCAGGCGGTACGCCTTGAGCTTCGAGACGAGGCCGATCCCCCGGCCTTCTTGCGGCAGGTAAACGACCGCACCAGCCCCTTCTTGGCAGATCATCGCAATCGCCATATGAAGTTGCTCGCCGCAGTCGCAACGCAGCGATCCGAGAATGTCGCCCGTGAAGCAAGAAGAATGCATCCGGACCAGCGGGGCGTCGACCTTCGAGAGATCCCCCCACACGATGGCCAGCGGTTCTTGCTCCTCATGATCGACGTGGTACGCGATCATTCGAGGCGTCCCGTAGTCGGTGGTCGGCATGTCGACCTCGACCTCGCGGCGGATCAGACGTTCGCTGGTCCGGCGGTACTGAATGATCTCCGCGATCGAAATGATCGGGATGTCGTACTCGCGCGACATCGCCTGGAGCTCATCGAAGTCGGCCATTCCCGAGTTGCGGCGGCTACAGATTTCGATGAGGCAGCCGACGGGGGCGAGGCCCGCCATTTTAAGGAGATCGACCGTGGCCTCAGTATGTCCCGCTCGGCGGAGCACGCCGCCCTCCTTGGCGAGGAGCGGGTTGATATGCCCTGGGCGGACGAAGTCCGCTGACTTCGCATGCGAGTTGGCCAGCTCTTTGAGCGTCAGCGTCCGGCTCAAGGCGCTGACCCCTGACCCCGCATTCAGATGATCGACGGGAATCAGGAACGGGGTCTGGTGCGGCGAGTTGTTCGCTTCGGGGTCCACAATCGGCGTCAGATTTAACCGCCGAGCGTAGTCTTGTGTCAGCGGAGCACACAGCACCCCCGCCCCTTGCCGCAGCATAAAATCAACCATCTCCGGTGTCATCAACTCCGCAGCCGCGATCAGATCTCCTTCGTTCTCGCGTTCCTTGTCATCGACCACGATGACGAGTCGCCCTTGGCGAAGGGTTTCGAGCGCAGCTTCAATCGGGTTCATCGAACGGGGCTTGAGTGAGAGAACGGTTCGGGCGCGTGAGTCGTCATTCTACGCACACAGTTTCGAATCGCCAGACTGTACGACCGACTCACGGCGCAGATTTGTCATGGTCTGAAACACGCTGGCCCCCTGTCGGCCTCGACAGGAGTCCATGCGTCACACTCCGATGAACCCTGTATGGGCCGTTCTTTTTTGACGATGTGCCGTTGTGAATCGAGAGTGCGGTGTGGCACGGGGACTCCCGTCCGCCCGCTCAAACTCTTCATCGATCAGGCACACGAGCTATTGGTAGTCGGTCAAGCTGTGACTTTGCCAGGGAACCCGCAAGGCGTTGAGCACTGCCAGCACATCGATTGCTTCTTGAATGAGTGCGCCGGTGACCGGCGTGATGGACCCGGCGGCAGCGAAGATCATGGCGGTCAGGCTCAGGGCGATGCCGACTCCGGCGCTTTCGAGGGCGATGCGTTTCATCCGCTGGCCGATGTGGATCAGTTCATCGACCTTGGCGAGGGAGCTTTCCAAAATCACCGCACCGGCAGCCTCGGAGGTGATTTCATTTTGGGCTCCGAAGGCGATCCCGACCGTCGCTGCCGAGAGGGCGGGGGCGTCGTTGATGCCATCCCCCATGAACAGTGTCGTCTTGGTCTGCGTGATCTCGCGGACGATGGCGAGCTTCTGTTCTGGTGTTTGACTGGCGAGAACCTCTGTAATGCCGACTCGATCGGCGAGATGCTGGACCTCCTCGATGCGATCACCCGAAATGAGCATCACCCGTTCGAAGTGATGATTGGGAGCGAGATGGCTGATGAATGATCTGCCATCGGGACGCGGCTCGTCGCGGAACCGAAGCGTCCCCGCGTATTGCTCGTCGACGAGGACGACACACTCCAGACCCGTCTCGGGGGGCGGCAAGCGCGGACCGACATCCGGCATCGTCGCGAGTAATTTCTTCCGGCTCGTCACACGGATCGTGTGTCCTTCCACGGTCCCAGACAGACCTTGTCCGGGAAGTTCGCTCACGGCATCAGCCAGGGAAATGGTCAGGTGCCGATCGCGAGCGGCCTGCACCACAGCTTCGGCCAGCGGGTGCTTGCTGTACCGCTCCAGCGAGGCAGCCCAACGGATTAACTGCTCCGAAGTGATCGTTCCCGAAGGAACAACGGCTTCTAACTTCGGCCGCCCATAAGTCAGCGTGCCCGTCTTGTCGAAGAGGGCCACTTGGCAGGTATCAATCCGCTCTAAAACACCGGGGTCGCGAATCACAATCCCGCGACGGGCACAGAGGGAAATTCCACCGAGGATGGCCACGGGAATGGCGATCAGCAATGGGCAGGGAGTGGCTGTGACGAGGACCGCCAGAAACCGCTTGGAGTCGCCACTGAAGACCCACGCGACGATCGCAATCGCAACCGCCAGCGGGGTGTAGTACGTGCCGAGTTGATCCGCCAATCGCCGCATCCGGGGTCGCCGATTCTCGGCAGCCCGCATGACCTCCATGATCTTTGCATAGCGTGAGTCGACCGCCAACTTCTCGGCCCGGATCGTGAGAGCGGCATGCCCGTTGATGGCCCCCGAGATGACTGCTGTCCCCGGAGCCTTGTCAACGTGATATGGCTCTCCGGTCAGGTACGACTCGTCCATCGTGCCATGCCCATCGGTCACGGTCCCATCGACGGGGCTCGTCTCGTGGGGAAAGATGGTCAGCAGATCGCCGATCTGAATCTGGTCGATGCCGATATCGATCGTGGCTGTCCCTTCGCGGCGATGGGCGACTTGTGGCATGCGGCGGGCCAGGAGTTCGAGAGCAGACGACGCCTTACGGATCGCGTACGACTCCAGCACCTGGCCTCCCGAGAGCATCAGCACCACGATCACGCCCGCCAGTGGTTCACCGACCAGAGCCGAGGTCACGATCGAAATCCCCGCCAGGATGTCGGAGCCGAACTCCCCCCGCAGGGCCCCTTGCACCAATTCCCAGACCAGCGGAATCCCGCCTCCGATCAAGGCCAGTAACAACGGCCACTGCGAAATCGGCCAGCCCAGTCGCGGCGTGCTCCACCCCACTGCTTGTAGCACGAGCGAAACGGCAATCGCGACGGCGGCCAGGGTTGCGATCCAGATTGATCCGGTTCCCGTCGAAGTCTCTCCCGGAGTTTCAGTACGATTCATGAGTGAGATTTTCCACTGCGAGAATCCAAGCTACCGCATGCCGCTTCCAAAACGGTCTACCCCTCTTCAAAAGCGACGGACTGTTCATCCATTCGCAAATGCGGCATCAATGACTCACAGTTTAGATTCTTGAGCATGCAGACCGGGGTGATAGGTGGCGTAGACGATCACCGGGATCAGCATGTCGCCCAGATGCTTCTGAATCAATGGTCGCACGTCCCCCCAGTCGAGTCCGCCGATCCCCGTTGCCAAGCGAGGCAAAGCGACGCTGGTGATTTTGTCCTCGACCAGCTTCAACCGGAGGGACTTGAGACAGTGCTCCACATTAGACAGACTGGCCCTCCCCGGCTTTTCACCGAATTCAAAGCCTCCATCCTGCGTCAGCAGATTAAAGATCCGCGCTCCGAACCCGCCCCACTCCCAGAGACTTCCCGGCAGTGGATGTTTCTGATGGGCGAAGTGCCGGTAGTCCTTGTGCATGATCGGCCAGCGTTCGCGGAGGGCCAGAGCCAAGCCTTGGTCGAATGGATCGTTGGGTGAGATCCCATGCGCAATGGCCTGGGCCTTGGAATGCAGAATGTCACCGGTCACTTCGTAGATCATGGCTTCTTCCTGATGTGGGCCAATCGTTGTCACTGGGCAAAGGGTTAGCGTCATCAGTGAGACAGATTGTCGCGCACTGTGCGAAATCAGCCCCCATGCTGCGTCACGGACGAATTCTTGGTGCAGTAGAATTCTTACGAATTCTGCGACCAGTCTTTGTGAGTGGTTTGGTCCATCACTTCGTACTCAGCTTCGATCCAAAAGTCGAACCCATCGCCCGACGGGCAACCGGCCGCCTCCCACTTCTGGTAGGCGAGTTCGCGAATCGCCTCTTCGCAGGCGTCCTGGCACTGGTCGGGAGTTTGGTAGGTGCCTCGCTCGGGACCGCATCCCAGATTGCACTCCGTCGGAGCTGTGGTGCCATTGAAGACGAGTGTTTGGTCCGCATTCAGTGGGGTGATCTCGGCTTTGTGGGGGAGTTTGGACTTGGTGGTCGACATCATTGAACTTCCTGATGAACGAGTGTTCGCCCGATACCTGGGGATTGAACGAGACAACCTCCGAATGGCGGGGCGTGCGGTTCATCCGTTCGCAATTCTGGTGCCAACCGCGAGTCACTCAAAAGACTGGGAGTCACGATGGATCGATTGGCAATACCCCCACTCCGGCATGACGATTGCATAGCGATCAAAGAGGGACATCAGCCGGATCGATGGCCCAGGCATCAACCTTGAAAGGTCGTAACATGCTCTCGCGAAAACTGGGAATACCCGCTGGAATCGTGGTGTGCTTGGTCTGTGTCGCCTTGGCGCAGAAGCCGGAGCCGAAAGCGGCCACCGCCGAGCAAGCGGACTCTGAACAGACTGCGGAGAAGCCGAAGCCGAAGAACCCCAATACCCTCGAAGCGTTTATGCGGAAGAAGCTCACCTCCTCGTCGAAGATCCTGGAAGGGCTGTGCCAGGAAGATATGTCCCTCGTCAAAGAGGGGGCGGACGAGTTGTCGGCCATGAGCCGCGTGGAGCTGTGGAATGTGCTGGTCGACCCGGAGTTTCGTGAATATAGCCGCGACTATTTCGCCAACGCAGCCCGCGTCTCAGAGGCCGCACAAGAAGGAGATTTCGATAAAGCCGCTCTCCGCTGGTTCGATGTGACCATGTCGTGCCTGGAATGTCACGAACATGTGCGAGCGGAACGAAACACAGAAAAGGCCAAGAAGGCTCTGGATGCGGAAAAGGAAGTCCAGAAATAGGGCCGCCGAGTTCTTACGAATTCTGGGACGGGGAGAACGGAAACCGAAGAATGATCTGGGCTCCTCGCTCGGGCGAGCCGACCGATATCGTTCCACCGTGGGCTTCCATAATCCGCCGCACGATCGCCATGCCAAGGCCGGTGCCGCGCGTCTTGGTCGTGAAGAAAGGCTCGAAGATGCGGGTCTTCTGCTCCTCGTTCATGCCGGGGCCACTATCTTGAATCGCCACGTCGATCCAGGTCTTACCGTCTTCATGGACGAGTTGCGAGAAGGCGTCAATCGCGCCGCCTTGATCGGGAAGCACGGCAGTGGCGTTCTCCAGGATGTTTCGGAAGACCTGGTGAATGCGATAAGGATCCCCTGGGCAGCCGCGCGACTCCTCGATCCCGTGCCATGTGACTGAGATCTGTTTGCTCGGGTGGAGTTGTTGAACTTGCCCCCAGACATCTTGCCAGATCTCTTTTAGATCCATTTTCCGACGCTCGATCTGAATGGGAGCGGCGTAGTTGCGGACCTCTTCGTACAGCCTTTGCAGTTCATCAAGGGCTGACAACGAGCGCTGCGAGAGCGCCTGTAATGCGGGCTGCTCTGCCAGATCGAGCCCGAGCATTTCTAATGACGAACGGGCTCGTTGCAGAGCATTCCGGCTCTCGTGGGCGAGACCGGTGATCATCTCCCCGATCGCAGCCAAGCGTTCCGAACGAACCAGGCGTTCCTGGTTCGCCAGGCGTTCCGTGATATCGTGCCAGAGCCAGACCTCGTGGTTCTTGTAGCGGTAGGCCGCAATTTCGACCCAGGCCCGGCGGCCATCTTTGCGGTGGATCAGTAGCTCTCGCGGGGTCGGAAAACCAGCCTGTTGGTCTTCATCATGGATGCGCTGGATCTCTTCCGCGCGGTCTCGAAAGAGCAATCGAAACGCAGTCGACAGATCGACGACTTCGTCCTGATGATAACCCGTCATCATTTCGAAGGTTCGGTTGACCGTCATGGTTTGTGTCTCAAGGGACACGTAGGTGGCCCCCGCGGGGAGGTTCTCCACGATGAACTGCATCCGGCGGAGAGACTCCTCATGCCGCTGCCGGGCTTCCGATTGCTGGCGCTGAGTCGCATCAACCATATGCAACATGACATGCAAGCCGCTGGCCAGCGGCAACGGATGGAGCGAGATATCGCAGGGAAATTCACTGCCGTCTTTGCGACGGGCGTAAAGATCTTGATTGACCCCCATCGGGCGAACCCGAGGCTTTGCGAAGTACTCGTCCCGATACCGATGATGGTGCGTGAGAAAGCGTTCGGGGATCAGGCACTCGACGGTCTGGCCCAGGATTTCGTCGCGATCATATCCAAACCAGGCGACCACCGTATCGTTCAACATCACGATGCGGCCGCTCCGATCGACGAGGATCGTCCCGGTCGGGAGCGAGTCAATAATCTGACTCAGCACTTTGGATTCCAATGAATCTGTCATCAATCGATTCCATCGGCGAGGTACGTGGCAGCAATCGCGGATCCGAAAGCCCATATTCGCACAGTATTGCACACTGTGTGCCAACGTGACATACCCGTCGCAGAAGACGTTGAGTGACTTGCTGCTGACAGCCTTGCTCGCTTCGCATTCTCAAGCATTCGGCACTCCATATGCTACGAGGTCAAGGCGGAGTTGAAGGATGGCGTGCTGTCGATGGTCCTCCCAAAGTCGGTTGAGTCACAGCGTCACAAGGTGCCGGTCAAGAGTGTGTCCTGAGCGTGACTCCACGTGTCGCACTCGTCGCCTCCCCCGCAATCCCGCGTCGGAGAGATGAATCACTTATCGGAGGGGCGGTTTCCGTCCCTCCTTCGGAGACGAACCATGAACATGAAAACCTGTGGACAACTGACGCTGGCTGCCATTCTCGGTCTGGGGCTGGTCGCCAGCGTCATCGCCGAAAAACCCCGTGACGCCGGGTCCAAGGCCCGAGGGGAGAGCTACAACTTCTGGGTCGGCGAAACCGCTCTGAGCCACGCCCGAGACAATGCACGCAGCCTGTATTACTATGGCCAGACACAAGTCGCTGTGCCCACAGCGCAGGCTCAGGAGCATGTGACGGCTGTCCGGCAGAACTTGGTGACGTGCCAAAAGGCGATCGGTGAACTCAAGAAGGAGAACCCCGACAACAAGGACGCTCAAACGGCCATTGCCAAGATCGAAGGGATTCACAAGAAGGTACTCGGGCACTGCGATCAGCTCGACAAGGATTTGTCGAAGGAGACTGCCGAGGGGGTGAAGATTTGTGCCTGCTGTGTCAACATGCACACCGAGCTTCATGCGGCTGATGCCGAGATGAAGAGCCTGATGAAGGCTCTCAAAATCAAGGCCCCAGAACCCCTTCCCCGGCATGAGCTGGCGGCCCCCGCCGCTGCCAGCAAGCCGTAGTCACAACAATCGGGTACACGATGATTCAGGCCATTCGCAGGTCGTCGAGATTCCCCGTCGGCTGGTCATTGCCAGCCTGCGGGGAATGTCAGAGAGTCGGAGTCGGCCATGGCTATTGAAGCCTCCATCGATCTGCTTGTCGTCGAGGATGACGATCAGTTTCGAGAGATGTCTGCCGAATGGATGAAGCGGAAGGGACACCGTGTTCAATCAGCGGCGAATGCTCAGGAAGCTCTCAAACTTTGCGAACGGCAGCAGTTCGATGTAGTCCTGGCCGACATGAACATGCCCGGGCTGACCGGACTGGAGTTGTTGCAGCGTCTCAAATCCGATGGCAATGAATGTGAGTTCATCATCCTCACGGGCCAGGCGACGGTCCAAACGGCCGTCGACGCGATGAAGCTTGGGGCCTCGGACTATTTGACAAAGCCGTTCCCGCTTTCGGAACTGGAGCACCGCGTTCGTCAGGCTGCCGAGCGCGGAAAGCTGCGACGAGAGAATGCGAACCTCAAGACGATCAT
>JAYSVZ010000281.1:0-5868 GCA_043718305.1 Planctomycetota bacterium
GATTCAGGCTGGGCGGACCACGGTTCTCTGCTCCGCCAGCATTGATGAGGAAGTACCGCCCTGGAAGAAACGCGATCCCAGCCCCACCGGATGGGTCACGGCGGAGTACAGTATGCTTCCCGGCAGCACCGCCCCGCGCAAGGGACGCGAACGCAGTGGCAAAGTCGATGGCCGGTCGACTGAAATCCAACGGCTCATCGGTCGCAGCTTGCGGGCTGTGGTCAATGTGGAGGCGCTTGGCCCACGGACGATTACGATCGACTGTGACGTTTTGGAGGCCGACGGCGGGACGCGTACGCTGAGTGTGACCGGCGGGTTTATTGCCCTGGTCGATGCCGTCCAGTCGTTGCGGCACTTGGGGGTCGACCCGGCCAAGGTCATTCCGCAAAGTATTGCCGCTGTGAGCGTCGGGATCGTTAATGGGGAGCCCGTCCTCGACCTCGATTATGTCGAGGACAGCCGCGCGGGCGTCGATTTCAACGTCGTCATGACCGGCAACGGGCAGTTTGTCGAGGTCCAGGGAACCGCTGAAAACGGAACCTTTAGTCATGACGAACTCTTGAAGCTCCTCGAACTCGCTCGGGGCGGGCTGCAAGATTTGCAAGCTTTGCAGAAGCGGGTCTTGGGAGCGAATTGGCCTCTCGACATGACCGTTTAATTTGAATTAGAACCAGCCTCGTTCGATCAGCGGTCACTCTGCGACGCGATGCCCCCTCAGCTCCCCTCGGGGAAATGGGCATCGGGCTGCTTGAGTCCTTGGGGCGATTGTGCCCTGCCCTTCCCCACTCATGGAGGCTGCGTCATGCGCTGCTTCGTCTGTTCGTGTTTGCTTGCTCTGGTGGCCCTCTTGGCGGTCGTCCATCCGGTTCAAGCGGAAGGCTTGATGAAGAAGTGGACGAACAAGATCGAGTGTGATCCGTCCAAGAGTTACACACTCGATAAGGCCCACGGGCCGTGGATGGTGATGGTGGCGAGCTTCCGCTCGACCGTCGGCGACGAGAAAAAGATGACCGGGACGAGCCCCGCGCAGACCGCTCATAGCCTCGTCATCGAGTTGCGAAAGCTCGGCGTCCCCGCCTACAGCTTTGAAGTCAAGGCCGAACAAGAGGTCGTCAAGGTTCAGGATGGTCATGGACGCGAATCCCGGAAGAAGAACCTGCATCGAGTCGATTCGATCTGCGTGCTGGCTGGGAACTACAGTTCGATCGATCCCGACGATGTCGGCTCCAAGGATGGCAAGGACGCCCAGAAAACGCTGGCATACATCAAGAAAATGCATCCCGAGAGCCTGACTAAAGGGGTGCTTTACGCCAAATCGCCGGGTCGTCCGGGGCCCCTCAGTGGTGCGTTTCTCGCTCCCAATCCACTCCTCAGCATGGAAGAGCTAGAGAGTGCCAAGAAGGCGTTCGATCCCGTCTTGTACCGCCTGAACAGTGAAGAGCAATTCAGCCTGTACGAGAACAAGGGGAAGTACACCCTGGTGATTGCCCGCTTTGCCGGGAAGCAAATCAACGTCGTCAATGAGAGCGTGGAAAAGGCCGAGAAATACTTCACCGATGGCGGAAATGACCTGGGGCAAGCCTCAATCACCGCACAGAGCCTCGTACACGCCCTTCGCAGCCGCGAACCACTGCCGCTCAACTCACACCCCGAAGCAGCCGAATTCCAAAAATATTGCAAGATGGATGCCTACATCTGGCACGACTACACGTTCTCGGTCGTGACTGTGGGTTCGTTTGCCACCCCGAACGACCCTGAAGTCCGTCGGCTGGCCGAGATGTTCGGATCACAAGCCTCGGGGGGAGCGGGCAAACGAAAGACGGTGACTCATCGTTACTTGCCGGTGGTTCAAGACGACAAGTCCTTCACCTTCATCCCCTTTAGCCCAACCCCTGAGCTGATGATTGTTCCGACGGCGAAGCGGTAGCTGGTCCCGCATTTGGCAATGGATCGCCCATGAGAACACCTCTCTTCAGACCCGAAGGGTCGGTCGTTCTTCCAGCCAGGGCTGAAGGCCCTGGTCTCCCCGTTGTGAGGGACTGGTTCAACCAGCACTCTGATCCCGCAGAATCTCTTTCAACTTTCGCAGCGCCCGCGTGTGCCGCATCCCCGCCGCTGCCGGGGAAAGGCCCAGAAAGTCCGCAGCCTCCTGGTTACCAAGTTGCTGCGTATGGCGCAGGTGGATGATCTCTCGATCATCTTCGTCGAGGTGGTCGAGCGCCTCCAAAAAGCGTTCTTCCATCTCGCGGCGCATCGTGGCGGCTGCGGGGGTCAGCCCGTCGTCCTGGATTTGCGAGGCCAGGTCGAGCGATGACTGGTCACCGAACCGAGGGGCGGTCATCGACTGCTCGCGGTCGATGTCTCGCCGTTGAGCGTGGTGCCGCCGGTGGAGATCGATGATCCGATCCTGGGCCAGTTGCCGTAACCATAAATGAAAGGGGATATCGGGCTTGGCCAGATACTGCGTCATCCGGGCATGCGCTTCAATGAAGACATCCTGGACCACATCGCTGGCATCGACGCGCCGGGCCAGGCGACGATCCATTCGCAGCTCAACCATCCGCCGCAACCCAGCGCGGTGCCGATCCAGAAGATGGTTCACTGCCTCGGCCTGACCGGCGATGGCCTGCTGAAGGAGTTCGTTCGTTTTGTGCGGCTCGGGCCACATCAGTCGATCTCCCGTGAGCGGCCAGCGAGACTACGGAGCTGTTGACAGAGGGGCTTCGCTGGTTGGTTCCAAGAGGTCCGACGGGGCTTCCTCAGCGGGCTGTACTGTTTCACCCATTGGCTCGGCGTTCTCAGTATTGATCGGGTCGAGTCTCCGCGGGACGGGCTCTTCGACTTCCGAGGCCGCTGGTGTGACATCGCCTCCCCATGGGCCACGTTCCGTGGTCTCCAGAGAGGCACCGGAATTCGATTCTTTGACTGGACTGTTGACCGGTGGCTCCATCCCCGGCTGCTCGCCCCCCTCGGGGTACGTCGGCACGGGGCGGTTCCCCGGAGCTGCGCCGCGGTCATACTCGGGTGCATCCGAATTGCCCCCGTTCGAACCGTCCGGAACGGGGGTCAACGTCCCCGGGGCGTAGGTGGGTGTGCCGCCCGCTCCCGGAATATACTCGCCCCCCGGCGGAAGAGTTTGAATCCCCTGGCCTCCGACCGGGTAGCCGTACGAAGCGCCCCCATACGGAGCCCCATATCCCCCGCCGTAGGCTCCCCCATAATACGGAGAGCGATAGCCGCCGTTGAACATCGGCGAGTAGCAGCCCGAACACAAGCCGAGAAGCGCCGCCGCAGTCCACACGGACAATCGAAGAGGAGGCATCTGGAATCCTTTCCACGAGGCGACGAGAACGGCGAGACGAGAGGTCGTGAAGCGTGAATCTCATCGCGGGTGCGGCGGAATCCGCCGCTCCTGAACCGACGCGGGATTCTTGGGAACTTGGAGAACTGTGTCCAGACCGCTTTCGGCAGCTTCTGCCGCTGTGAAATGGAATTGCAGGTGTTACAAATTCCATCGGAGCAGTTCAATTGGTACTGGCCAGTGTTTCACATTGCACAAGGAAATCCGAAGCCACAGCGCAGTCCTAGACCGCAACCCAATACGCAGGCGGGGGCGGAGACCGAATCGATCAGTGCCGGGCAGTGGGCCGCAAGAAACTCAAAAAACGCAAGACCGAATCCAGCTCTTCTTTTTGCGTTCTTTGAGTTTCTTGCGGCCCCATTCAGCGACCAGCTCTGCGGGAGGTCTTGATGGCCTGCACTGCGTGCGTCTTCGCGAGACATGTCTGTCGCCTGTCGAAGTTGATTGGGACAAACTGGCCAGCCGTCGTCCAATTGGTGCCGGGGAAGCAGTATATGTACATTGCTCAAAGGGGGAACCACTGGCCCCTCGTCGACGATGAACGACGACGGTTGAGGACCGGCCTTGCGGCTGGCTCGCTCTGAAGACTCGTGATCTCCCCAAGGTTGACCTCCCCACCCCTGCAAGGACTCGCCGTGCCACCCGCTAAGACCGCTGTCTCGAAGATCGAAACTGTTGCCGGGAGTATTTACGACTACCCGGTCTACTACGATGTGATCTTCGGAGCGGACTGGAAGAAGGAAGTCGTCTTTCTTGAAGCGGCGTTCGAGAAGCACGCTCTGCGAACGGTGAAATCGGTCTTTGAGCCCGCCTGTGGCACCGGTCGGCTCCTCGTGAAGCTCGGTCAGCGGGGGTACAAGGTCTCGGGAAATGACCTCAATCCCAAGGCGGTCGACTACTGCAATGGACGCCTCCGCAAGGTCGACCTCCCCGCGACGGTCACCGTGGGCGACATGTCCGACTTTCAACTCAAGAAGCCGGTCGACGCCGCCTTCAACCTGATCAATACGGTCCGTCACTTGCCGACGGAAGAGGCCGCCGTGGCTCATCTGCGCTGCATGGCGGAGTGCCTGGCACCGGGCGGGATCTATCTTCTCGGGCTGCACTTGATGCCGACCGAGGGGAAGCCGATCCCCAATGAATCGTGGATCGCCAAGCGGGGCACACTGACCGTCTCCTCGTTCATGTGGACCAAGGAGATCGATCGCCCCGGACGGATGGAACATCTCGGGATGACCCTTGATGTCCATACGCCGACGAAGCAGCTCCGCATCGAAGATGAGATGCACTACCGGACCTACACCGCCGCCCAAATGCGCGACCTGATCGCCACCGCGAAGGGGTTGGAGTGCGTGGAGACGTATGACTTCCTGTGCGACATTCACGATCCCATCACGATCGGACCGCGGACCGAGGATGTGATCTACGTGCTGCGCAAGAAGAAGAATTAGAGCACTTTTCGAATTAGTATTGAGTTCGTTCCCGGAGCTCTCAGCAATCAGCCAGCACCCTCCGGCTCCCCTCTCCCTCCGGGAGAGGGGTTGGGGGTGAGGGTGAGTGGCGACACGACTCCCGAATTGACGTTGCCTGATGGCCGAATGCTCTGACTCGTTGCGAATGAACGGAGTATTTCTGAGACGTACATCCCGCACTTCTGGTCGGCAGTTCGCAACTCGATCTTGAGTCGTTTTCCCATTTCCGTTACGAATCCGTTCCTTTTCCACCTCCCGCCTGGCGGGTCGCCCCTTCCACTGGGATCACGACCCGCCGAACATCCCTCACTCTCCATCCGGATTCGACCATGCAACGCCTTGTGTTGGTGTTCGCCTGTCTGCTCTGTGCAGCTTCAGCGGAAGCGGAAATCCGTCGATTCCCTTACGAAGCAATCGTCAAGACAGACGACGTTCCAGTGCGGAGCGGCCCCGGAAAGAAATTCTACGAGACGACTCGCTTGAAAAAGAATGCGACCGTCGTCGTGCATCGCCACGACTTGGGTGGCTGGTACATGATTGGCCCCCCCGAGGGGAGCTTCAGTTGGATTCGAGCCGATCTCGTGCAGGTCGAAGCAGCCGGTTCGGGTGTTGTTAATTTGACCTCTGAGGGAGCGACTGGGGCTCCCGTCTGGGTCGGGAGCGAAGTGACCGACGAGCACGCCACTCGAGGACGGATCCTGGCCCATGGGGACGCTGTGCAGATCCTCAGCGAGGACCAGTGGACCACCACGACCGGGACGGTCTCCATGCTCCGGATCGCCCCGCCCGCTAGTGAATTTCGATGGGTCAAAGGAGACTTTGTAGTTCCACGCGACCCCGCCTTGCGGCAGGCCACTCAGGCGGATCCCTATTCGAACCCGCTCGCCGCCACCGATCCCGCAGCCATTGAAGAGCAGTCGTCCGAACCGCTTCCGGCCCTCTCTCGTGAACCGCGCCAGACGACTTCCGTCGAGCCGCTACTGGTGGTCACCGATACCGCGTCCCTGCCCTCCGCGACCAGCACCGATGCCCGGG
>JAYSVZ010000282.1:0-19819 GCA_043718305.1 Planctomycetota bacterium
AGAATCCGCTTTTCAAACCGGCGGAGTACCTTCTCGTCGGCGGCCTGCACGTAGAGTCCCGCGCGGGCGATCATCTCCAGGACCGAGGTCACCAGCCCCACACCGAGTAAGTAGACCACGCCGATGGCCACCAGCAGGAGGCCTTGCGGCAGGAGATCACGCGACAACGACATCGCCCCCAGGACGCAGAAAATGAACCCCGGGATCGAGAGCAGGAACCCCATCAGTCCGATCCCCAGATCAGCCACAAAGGCCTCACCCCATGCGTTGCGAATGACCGCTGATGACCGCTTCAGGGCGTCGAGTGGGCCGACTTTTTCCACGACCAGCACGGGGACCACAAAGAAGGTCGCCACCGACCAGACCATCCCCATGATTCCCGCAAAGATCTCGCCGCCGCGCTTCGATCGCGATTCGACAATCTTCAGCACCAACCCCACGGTCGCACTGACCAGAGCCCATCCCACGATCTGCGGAAGCCGCGCCACCGCCGCTCGAAACCCATCCGCCAGCGTCGGGTCACCGCCCCGCAACCGAATGATCGCACAGGCCACCAAGGCCGAATTGAAAAACAGAATCACAAAGTAGTTGATCGCGTAGAACGCAAACACGATCAGCCACACCAGCGGCTCCTTGTGCCTTTCCGGCTGTTGTGCCAACCACTGCGCGTAGCCCGTGAACCACAGGGGGAGCGCAAAGCTGCCCATGACGAGACCACTGAACATGGAACTGAAGAGCGGAAAGACCAAGAGCTCGGGATCCTTCCGAAGCACCCGCAGGCTCTCCAGACTCATATCCCAGCCGTTCTCCAGCCGCTCCAGCATGCCAAACATGGTTCGCTCCGGTCACTGTTCGAGGTGAGGTGTCTACGGACGACGCCTTCTTCGGGACCACGGGTATTCTTGCGGCGGACCAATAATTCGGCAATTCGCAATTCAAGCGGTGACGACCGACAACCCGTGTGAAAAAATACGATGCCTTGAATACTGCGTGGAAATATTGCAGTCGGCGCATGGGGTGCGTTACGATGACCTCACTATCGTTTGCGACGAGCAGTAACCAGTTCCCCCTGCTACCATTCCGTCGCGCGAACCGGACAGAATGAGAGGTGTCATCTGCGGGCGACGCGTCTCACCTCAAAGCAGGCACCCCTTGGACTGGCCCGTTGACCTTGACGACCACATTGCCCGAGCCATGCGCTGGGATCAATTTCGGCTGACCCGCGCTTGGCGATCGGTGCAACAGCTCAAGACTCAGGGCAAGGCGTTCGATCAGCCGCTGACCAAGCTGCTACAAGACTTGGAGAAGTCGACCCGTATTCGCGAGCAGCGGGTCGCGGACGTCCCGAAGATTGCGTACGACCCGGAACTGCCGATCGCGGGTCGGCGGGATGAGATCATCGCCGCGATTCGCGAGCATCAGGTGATCGTCGTGTGCGGCGAGACCGGGTCGGGGAAGTCGACCCAGTTGCCGAAGATGTGCCTGGAGGCTGGTCGTGGGATCAGCGGACTTATCGGCCACACGCAGCCGCGGCGCATCGCCGCCCGCTCGGTCGGGGCGCGACTGGCCGAAGAACTCGGCGTCAAACTCGGGGGACAAGTCGGTTACAAGATCCGCTTTAACGATGTCTCCAGCCCGCGCTCGCTCATCAAGCTGATGACCGACGGGATTTTGTTGGCCGAAACGCAGACCGATCGCTACCTCGATCGGTACGACACGATCATCATCGACGAGGCCCACGAGCGGTCGATGAACATCGATTTTCTAATGGGGTACATCAAGAAGATTCTTCCGAGGCGGCCCGACTTGCGGGTGATTATTACTTCGGCGACGATTGATGCAGAGCGGTTTGCGGAGTTTTTTGGAGGGCCTAGGGCTGAGAGCCTAGAGCCTAGGGCCAGAGGGGATGCACAGGAGGCCACCGACGAGGCAGGCTCAGCAGACGATGTTCACAACAACAAGCCTCTGGCACTAGGCACTAGGCTCTCAGCCCTAGGCTCTCCCGTGATTCTCGTCTCCGGCCGAACCTTTCCCGTCGAGGTCCGCTATCGCCCGCCCGAGGTCGATCACGACAACGAGGACATCGATTGGCCGCAAGCGGTCGGCGATGCGGTCGACGAGTTGGCTCGCGAAGGGACCGGGGATATCCTGGTGTTTCTCCCCACGGAGAATGAGATTCGCGAACTCGCCAAGACGCTCGGCGGGCGGGGCCGAAAGGGCGAGGTACTCGACCTGCTGCCCCTGTATGGCCGCCTGTCCGAAGGGGAACAGAACCGCATCTTTTTGCCTTCGCGCAATCGCAAGGTCGTCCTCGCCACCAACGTCGCCGAGTCATCGCTGACCGTCCCCGGCATCCACTACGTCATCGACACTGGCACCGCCCGCATCAGCCGCTACGCCCCGCAGTCCAAGGTCCAGCGGCTTCCCATCGAGGCGATCTCGCGGGCCAGTGCCGACCAGCGGAAGGGGCGTTGCGGACGCATCGCACCGGGCATCTGCATCCGTCTGTATGATGAGAGCGACTTCAACGAGCGCGAGGCATACACCCCGCCGGAGATTCTGCGGACCAACCTCGCCTCGGTCATTCTCCAGACGAAGTCCCTGCAACTGGGGCACCTCGCCGACTTCCCGCTGCTCGACCCGCCCCCCGCCGCTGCGATTCGATCGGGTGAGCGGACACTCTTCGAACTGGGGGCGATCGATGAAAACGACAAGCTCACCCCCATCGGAAAAACACTCAGCCAGTGGCCAGTCGACCCCGGCATCGCGCGCATGATCCTGGCGGCTGACGAGGAGCAGTGCCTCGAAGAAGTCCTCATCATTGCCGCAGCTCTAGAGATCCGCGACCCGCGCGAACGCCCGGTCGACAAACAGCACGCAGCCGACTCGGCCCACCAGAAGTTCGCCGATGAGCGGTCCGACTTCATGTCGTATCTGAAGCTCTGGGACTTCGCCCGCGAACAAGAGGAGAAGCTCTCGCGCGGGCAGTTTCAAAGGGCCTGTCACCAGAACTTTTTATCATCACTGCGGCTACGAGAGTGGGCGGACCTGGCGCGGCAACTGCGTCAGACTGCGGAGGAGCATGGTCTCAAGGCCCGCCCTCGCAAGAACAACCCCGAGGCGATCCACCGCGCGGTCCTCACGGGCTTGCTGTCAAACATCGCCCTCAAGGGAGAGAAGAACGACTACACCGGGGCTGGGAATCAATTGCTCAATCTCTGGCCGGGGTCGGTCGCCTTCAAGACGAAGCCGCGCTGGATCGTGGCTGCCGAACTCGTCGAGACGACGCGCCGTTATGCGCGCGTCATCGCCCCCGTCGATCCGATGTGGATCGAACGACTGGCCGGACATCTGGTGAAGAAGACCTATAGCGATGCCGCCTGGGAATCGCGGTCCGGGGCCGTGATGGCCACCGAGCGCGTGCTGCTATTCGGTCTGCCGATCGTCACCGGGCGGCGCGTGCGGTACTCCCTCGTCGAGCCGGAGCTATGTCGCAAGCTGCTGATTGAACATGTCCTCATGCAAGGGGATTACCAGGGGCCGGAGCTGTTTCATCGACACAACGCCGCTCTCCGCGAAGAACTTGCCGACTGGCAGGCGAAGCTGCGGCAGTCGCAACTCTTCGCGAGTGAAGAGGCCCAGTTCGACTTCTTTGATTCGCAAGTTCCCGCCGATGTGGCCGACATTCACGTCCTTCGCAAGTGGCTCAAGTCGGTGGAGGCGACCCAGCCGCAGGCTCTGTGCCTGACGCGGGAAGTGCTGCTCGCCGATCCGCAAGTCGACCTTCCGGAGCATGCGTTCCCCGATCAACTGTCGCTCGGCAAGCTGAATCTCCCCGTTGAGTATGCCCTCGAACCGGGTCAGGTGTCGGACGGCTTGACCATCACCGTGCCTCGCGCGGGGATCGGCCAACTCTCCGCCGAACAGCTCAACTGGCTCGTGCCCGGACTCCTGGAAGAGAAGGTCACAGCCCTTATCAAATCATTGCCGAAGGAGCTGCGGCGACTGTTCGTTCCGGTGAATGATGTTCTGCCGCAGATTCTCACCCAGCTCAAGTACGGGGAGGGGAGCCTGACCGAGCAACTGGCTGTGGCCTTGCGGCGCGTGTCGGGCGAGCATGTTCCAGTGACGGCGTTCGAGGAGGCCCGGCTGCCGGATCATCTGCGAATCAACATCCGGATGGTCGACGATGAGGGGACCGTGATCCAGGAGAGCCGCGACCTGGCTGAGCTGCAGCGCGGCGTCCGGTCGCAGGTCGCGTCGGCTCCGCAGACGATCTCCGAGAAGCAGTGGAGCCGCGACGGGATCGCCGATTGGACCGACTTCGAACTCCCCGCCGAGATCACGATCCATCGCGGTGGGTTCGATGTGCGGGCCTTCCCCATGCTGGTTGACCGTGGCGAGTCGGTCTCGCTGATGCTGTCGATGGATGCCGGTCATGCCGAGCGCGAGACGCGGCGGGCTTTGGTGCGGCTGTTACTGATTGCTGAGGGAAAGCGGGTCAAGGAGCAGGCCGACTGGCTCCCTCGGTTCCAGCAGATCTGCGTCTATGCGACGACGCTCCCCGACCACAAGGAGTTCCGCAACCAAGTTCAGTGGCGGATGGCCGAACGAGCCATGGCGTTCGATGGCCCGCTCCCCCGCAATGCCGTCCAATGGCGCGAGACCCTCAAGCGGGCCCGAGGCCAGATGACAATCGCCACACAAGATCTCGCCAAGGTACTCGAACCGCTGATGGTCGCTTACCACCAGACCCGTAAGCTGATCGGCCAACAGAGCGGATCGTCGTTGCAATACGCGATCGACGACACCCGTTTGCAACTCGAATCGCTCTTCGCCCCCGGCTTCCTGAGCCGAGTGCCGTGGCCGTGGCTCTGCCAGTACCCCCGCTATCTCAAAGCGATCCAAATGCGGTGGGCCAAGATCACCAGCGGCGGGTACAACAAAGATCGAAGTGCCTTTGCAAGCATCGCTCCCCACATGGAACGCTGGCGGCAACACGTCCAGCGGCACTCGACCCGTGCCGACTTCGACCCCTTCGTCCCGCAGTACCGCTGGCTGATCGAGGAGTCCCGCGTGGCCGCATTTGCGCAGTCGCTGGGCCTGGGCGTGACGGTTTCAGAGCAGAAGCTGCTCGACGCCTGGGAGGCTGGGAAGAAGTAGCAGAAATCGTCAGAATTCTGACGAGCCCAGAACAAGCTTGAGATTCGGATGTGATTCGTGCATCGAGTTTGGCAACTGCCATCTCCCATCAAGTTCGAGAACACCCTCGCTATTGCCAGCTCGCGTGGCCGCATTTGCGCAGCCGCTGGGCTTGGGCGTCGCGGTGTCTGAACATCAGATTCAAGCCGCCTGGGCCGCCGTAGGTGAGAACACAGTCATGGCAGGAGTCGGATGGGCGGTCCGACGAACTTTGGAGATCACTCATGCTTCGCATCCCACTCTTCATCGCGGTCATTCTAACCCTGCTGGGCCTCGACGCGGTGACCTCCGCTCATCCGGGGCATGCTTCGCTCCTGCTAGCCCAGAACCGCACACCGCGAACCACCACAGCCGGGAAGCCCCCTGCGATGGCCAAGCCGTTCGAGGCCTTCGTCAAAGCCAAGGCGATTCAGACCCGGTGGGACAACCAGTTCTTCTACGTCGAATCCAACGGCATGCCCCAGCACCCCATGATGATCGGCATCACCTCCTGGCAGCAGCAGGTGCCGCTGCCTCAAGCGTATGTCGGCGAGAATGTTTGGCGAATCCCGCTGCATCCGGTTCCGGCGAAAGATCCGCTGTCGACGAAGGGGGCCTTCTTGCGCGGGGCGATCGCTCTGGCTGCGAATGGGATTCCAATCTTCAACCCGCTCAACAATCGTGGCGACGATGCGTACCTGTTCGGTGAACTGGACGAGTATGGCGGACACTGTGGTCGGGCGGATGACTATCACTACCACATCGCTCCGGTGCATTTGGAGAAGTCTGTCGGGAAGGGGCTACCGATTGCGTACGCCCTCGATGGCTATCCGATCTATGGGTACACGGAGCCAGATGGGTCTGTGGTGACCGGACTGGATACGTTCAACGGCCACGCGGACAAGGACGGGAACTACCACTACCACGCGACGAGGACCTACCCGTACCTCAACGGTGGATTCCACGGCGAAGTGAACCAGCGTGACGGCCAAGTCGACCCCCAACCTCGAGCCGAGCCGCTGCGCGAGGCGGGCAGCCCCATGCGGAATACCCAGATCGTCGGCTTCGAAGAGACCCCACCCGGCAGCTATCGGCTGACCTACGAATTGAACGGCAAGCCGGGGAGCGTGAGCTATGTGCTCAACAAAGACGGCTCGGCGAAGTTCACCTATGTCGCCACGACGGGTGTCTCCGACAGCGAGACCTACACTCCGAGGCGACGCGGACCCGGTGGCGAGGATCGTCCGCCGAGAGACGGTCAAGGACCGCCGCCTCGTCCCGGCGAAGAGATGTCGGAGAACACCCCGGCTGTGGAGATCGACCCGAATCTGCCGAAGCTGGCGGTGACGAGTACGGCCATTGATGCCAACGGTTTCATGGGAAAGGAGTACACCTGCGACGGAGCCAGTGCCTCTCCGCAGGTGGCGTGGACCGGTGCTCCAGCGGGGACGAAGTGCTACGCCGTCAACGTGTGGCACACGCCGGGACCGGGGGATACGAAGTCGTACTGGGTCGTCTACAACATCCCGGCCCACGTCGCCGCACTCGACAAGAACTCGAAGGGTGTTGGCACACTGGGACACAACGACAAGCGGCGGGCCGCCTATGACCCGATGTGCTCGAAAGGCCCCGGCGTGAAGACCTACCACATCACGGTCTACGCGTTGTCTGCGGAACCGAAGCTCGCCCCCGACCAAGCCAATCGGACTAATTTGCTCACCGCGATCAAGGACATCACCCTGGCCACCGGGACGCTCGACTTCCGGTACGAGCGGAAGGCGAATGCCCTGCTGCCGATCATCGGCGGAGCGCTGCTACTGCTGTTCGCCGGAGGTCTCTATGCATTGCTGGCTCGTCGTCGACAGATCCGCGGGGGCACATTGAAACCATCCCTAGCGCTCGTCACATTGATTCTGTTGACCACCTCGGCGTGGGCCGCTGAACCTCTCAAGCCGGTCCAGGTCTTCATCCTCGCCGGGCAGTCGAATATGGAGGGGCAGGCGGTCGTCGACCTGGAGGGAAAGGACTACAACGACGGGAAGGGGACGCTGGCGACTCTGCTGAAAGACCCCGCGAAGCGACCGATGCTTCAGCATCTGAAAAACGCGGACGGGACGTGGGTCGTCCGCGACGATGTGTGGTGCCGCTACAAACGCGAGCAGGCCCCACTGCTGGCGGGGCCGCTGGCGATGGGGTTCAGTGTCTATGGCGACCGACATCACTTTGGCCCGGAACTCGAGTTCGGTCATGTGCTCGGCGACCACTTGGAGAACCCGGTCCTGTTGATCAAGACAGCCTGGGGCGGCAAGAGTCTCTACAAGGACTTTCGCCCCCCCAGTTCCGGCGGCGCGGTCGGGCCATACTACACCAAGATGATCGCCGAGGTCCGCGAGGCCCTGGCCAACCTCCAGACTGACTTCCCGGCCTTCCATGGTCGATCCGCCGAACTGGCCGGGTTCGTGTGGTATCACGGCTGGAACGATGGCGTCGATCCGAAGCATGCCGTGCCAGAGTACGAGCAGAACCTCGTGAATCTGATCCACGATGTGCGGAAGGAATTCCAGTCGCCCAGACTCCCGGTGGTCGTTGGCGAGATCACCGGCCCTTGGATCGAGGCCCCCAAAGAGTGGACCACCCTGCGCAAGGCCCAAGCCGCAGCCGCTGCTCGCCCCGAATTCAAAGGCACTGTCCTGTTCGTCCCGACGCATGATTTCGTGCGGAAGCCCGAGGACTCTCCGCATCCCGGACACGGACACCATGAATTCGGCAACGCGGAAACCTATTTCCTCGTGGGCCAGGCCTTGGGTGAGGGAATCAAAACGCTTTTCTCGGCGAAATGACATCGAGCGGACATCTGGCAAAAGAACGCGTCTGGGAAAGAGATGCGGGATGTAGGGGGCCGGACGGTCGTTCCTGATTCCGGTCGGGCGGGAAATAGGATCGACGGGAATTCCACGCGATAGCTGACATTTTCTCGGTCGATGCTAGAATGTCTAGCAGCGGTTTCTTCGATGGATCGGGCATGTCCCCTCTGTTGAGAAACGGATGGTGGGCTGAGCTGCGGGGTAGCAGCCAGTGCGTTGGGGAGTGGCCTTCGGAGCGAGGCCCTCAACAACGTGTCGTTTTCGCGGGAGCCACGCGGCTTCGGCGGGTCACCATCGGCTGGGGTTTTCTCTCTAGGTTCACGGACGATCCCCAGAGGCTTGACTCGCCGCCGGACAATCCGGCTTTCGGTGAACCTCATGAGTTCCATGACAATTGAACTGACGCAAAAACAGCAGGAAATCCTCCTGCGTGGCTTGCGGTTCGTGAAGAGTGCGGTGGCGCTCGATATGCCCGAGTTCACGGACAAACTGGAAGGGGATCGGCGTCGGCAATATGCCGAAATCGCCGAGGTCGAGACCCTCGTGAACAAGGCCGCCATTGTGCAGGGCGCAGGGGCGTAGCAGAATTCGTAAGAATTCTGACTGTTCATCATTATTCGGGACGGCCTAGAAAGGCCGTCCAACCGTAGGATGGGCAATCCTGCCCGTCCCGCCCGGAGCCACGTCTCGCGAACGAGACTCAATTCAAAGCGAACGTCATTCTCACGATCCACTCGCCGAGCAGTTCGTGAGTCACATCCTCGCTCGGGACGGCCTAGAAAGGCCGTCCAACCGTAGGATGGGCAATCCTGCCCGTCCCGCCCGGAGCCACGTCTCGCGAACGAGACTCAATTCCAAGCGAACGTCATTCTCACGATCCACTCGCCGAGCAGTTCGTGAGTCACATCCTCGCTCGGGACGGCCTGGAAAGGCCGTCCAACCGTAGGATGGGCTCCCCCAAGTGTCCGACGGAGTTCTTCTCGCCCCCATGCGTTATCAGAATGTGTGCCTTGAGGCGTTCACGTGCCTGCTCCCGCCCGAGGTCGTGACCTCGGCGGAGATCGAGCAGCGGTTAGAGCCGGTCTATTCGCGGCTCGGTTTGCACGTCGGTCGGATCGAGCTCATGAGCGGAATCCGCGAACGGCGGTTTCACGCTCCGGGGACATTGCCCGGCACTGTCAGCGCCCAAACTGCCGAAAAACTCCTGCAAGACACCGGCTTTGACCGGTCGCTCATCGGGGCCTTGATCCACGGGTCGGTCTGCCGCGACCAGATGGAACCCGCGACAGCTGCGGGCGTTCACCATCGACTCAAACTCCCAGCGCGGGGGCTGGTGATCGATGTGAGTAATGCCTGCCTGGGACTATTAAATGGGGCCTTACTGATCGCCGATCAGATCGAGGCGGGGCTGATCCGCGCGGGAATCGTCGTCGGGACCGAAGTCGGTCGCGGGCTTGTCGAGGGCACGATCGACCGCCTGAACGCCATGGCGACCGGCGACCGAGGAACCCTGAAAGCAGCCCTCAAGGCCGACTTCGCTTCGCTCACCATCGGCTCCGGCTCAGCGGCGATTCTGCTCTGCGACCGCAAACTCTCCAAGTCCGGCCACCGGCTTCTCGGCGGAGCCCTGCTCTCCGACACAGCCGCCCACGAACTGTGTGCGGGCGGTGTCGACGCGGGCAAGAGCCCGGATGGTCGGCCCCAGATGTCGACCGACTCCGAAGCCCTGCTGCATGCCGGGGTCAATCTCGCGGAACAGACCTGGCCGCTGCTGCTCGACCAACTCGGCTGGACCACCGCCGATGTCCACAAGGTCTTTACCCACCAAGTCGGCAAAGCGCATCGCAAACTATTACTGGAGCGGCTCGGTCTGGGTGCGGAACTCGACTTCCCAACCGTCGAGTTCATGGGAAACACCGGAGCCACAGCCCTCCCCACCGCCGCCGCTCTGGGCAGCGCGCAAGGCCACGTGAAGCCGGGCGAGAATGTCGCCTTACTGGGGATTGGGAGCGGGCTCAGTTGCGTGATGCTGGGGATGCAGTGGTAGGCGATTGCTAAAACTCCACCCCCGCGTTGAACCGCTTTCCTGTCTACGGTATCTTGCAGTCTTCACCGTGTCCGCACGGTCCAACCACACTGAGGACTCCGCCATGGGGCTTTTGGACGGCAAAAAAGGCGTCATTTTCGGCATCGCCAACGATCACTCGATCGCCTGGGCCATTACGCAGCAGCTCGCCAAAGAGGGGGCTGTCATGGGGTTTACGCACATGCCGGATAAAGATCCGGCCCGTCCCAAGAACGAAAACAAGGTCCGCAAGCTCGTCGAGCCGATCGGGGCCAAGTTCGTCATTCCGTGCGATGTGCAGAGCGATGCTGACCTCGATCGGACCTTTGAAACGGTCAAGAACGAGCTGGGCACGATCGATTTCATGCTCCATGCGATCGCTTTTGCCCCCCCCGCTGACCTGACCGGGCCGGTCTACAACGTCAGCCGCGACGGGTTCAAGGTCGCCATGGACATCAGTGCGTACTCGCTGATCGCCATGACCGGGCGGGCCAAGCCGATCATGAACGCGGGGGGCAGCATTCTGACGCTGTCGTACCTGGGCGGTGAGATTGTGATTCCGGGGTACAATTTGATGGGGCTGTGCAAGGCGGCTCTGGAAAGTGCGGTCGCGTACTTGGCGAGTGAGACCGGACCATCCGGGATTCGGGTCAATGCTCTCTCGGCAGGCCCCGTGCGGACGATCAGTGCCAGCGGCGTGGGCGACTTCAAGAAGATGTTGACGTTGTATGAAACCTTCTCGCCCCTCCGTCGGAATATTACGCAGGAGGAAGTCGGTAAGGTCGGGATGTTCCTGTTGAGTGACATGTCGAGTGGTGTGACGGGTGAAACGCTGCACGTCGACTGCGGCTATCACGTGATGGGCGGGCCTCCGCTCGATGCGATTAAGGCTGAGTCGGCTAGCTAACGCCAGAGATCTGTCGGACGTGTTTCCCGAAGGACAGGCTGATTGCCTGTCATCTTCCGGGCATGACAGGCTGGAAGCCTATCCCACGGTTCACTGAGCACTCAAGGAGTCCCCCATGCCACCCAAGCTGGTCCGGGTCGGGATTGCGGTCGTGGAACATAGCGACCGCTATCTGGTTGGCGTCCGCGGTCCGTCGGGACCACTCGCCGGATACGATGAATTCCCCGGTGGAAAATGCCTCGCCAACGAGACGCCGGTGGCCTGCGCGGTGCGGGAATGCATGGAGGAGACGGGCATCCTTGTCTCTGTTCTGCAACCGCTCTATCACCGCCGGTTCGACTACACGCACGCGACGGTCGATCTGAGTTTCTACCTCTGTGCGCTCGAGAACTCGGATGGTGAGCTGACACCGACTGACCCCTTTCGGTGGGTTGATCTGCGAGAGCTTTGCTCGTTGCGGTTTCCCGACGCGAATCAAGAAGTGGTGTCGCTCTTGTGGGATCGGGCGCAGCAGCGCGAAGAAGAGCGCCACTGGACGTAGTGCCGCACACGAAATATCGAGGAGACCCTTCCATGGAACGTTTCATCCTCGCCCTCGATCAGGGAACGACCTCGAGTCGGGCTCTGCTCGTGACGCATGCCGGACGCGTTGCGGGTCAGTCGCAATTGGAGTTCCCGCAGATCTATCCGGCACCGGGGCATGTGGAGCATGACCCGGAGGCGATCTGGCAATCGCAGCTCGATACCGCGAAAGCAGCCATCGCACTGGCTCCCGGCGGCATCGCGGCGATCGCCGCCATCGGCGTCACCAATCAACGCGAAACAACGATCCTCTGGGATCGAGCCACTGGTCAACCGATCGCTCCGGCCATTGTTTGGCAAAGCCGGATTACCAGTCCGGCGTGTGACCGACTCAAGCAGGCCGGTCACGAGCCACTGATTCGTGAGAAGACGGGGCTGGTACTGGATGCCTACTTCTCCGCGACAAAGATCGCTCATCTGCTCGACATGATCCCGGGAACGCGATCCCGCGCCGAGCGCGGCGAGGTACTCTTTGGCACCGTCGATAGCTTTCTGATTTGGCGACTCACGGGGGGCCGCGTCCATGCAACCGATGTGAGCAATGCCAGTCGGACCTTGCTGCTCAATCTGGCGACGCTGGAGTGGGATGATGAGTTGCTACGACTGTTCGGAGTCCCTCGGGCGATGCTACCCCGCGTCGTCTCTTCCAGCGGTGTCATCGGAGAGACCGACCCAAGTATTTTCGGGCGGGCCATTCCGATCAGCGGCTGTGCCGGGGATCAACAGGCAGCCACGTTTGGCCAAGCGTGTTTCACGCCCGGAGATGTGAAGAATACTTATGGCACCGGCTGCTTCATGCTGATGAATACCGGGGATCAGCGGGTGCGGTCGCCATCCGGTCTGATCACGACGGTCGGTTGGCGGATTGGCGCGACGACGACGTACTGCTTAGAGGGTTCGGTGTTCATCGCCGGGGCTGTGGTGCAATGGCTGCGGGATGGACTGGGGATCATTGCGACCTCGGGTGAAGTCGAAGCCTTGGCGGCGACCGTTCCCCATTCGGACGGAGTCTACTTCGTCCCGGCGTTCGTCGGCTTGGGAGCCCCGCACTGGGACTCCTCAGCCCGGGGCATGATCATCGGCCTCACACGCGGCACGACCAAAGCCCACATCGCCCGCGCAGCGGTCGATTCGATGGCCTACCAATCGCTCGACTTGCTCGACGCCATGCAACTCGACGCGGGGATTCCTTTGGCCGAGATTAAGGTCGACGGGGGCGCTTCTCGGAATAATAGCCTGATGCAGTTCCAGGCCGACCTAACGGGAGTCCGCGTCCGCCGCCCAATGGTGCAGGAGACGACCGCCCTCGGGGCAGCGTACCTCGCGGGACTCGGTGTCGGATTCTGGCAGGACCAGTCCGAAGTGGCGGCTAACTGGGCTCTTGACCGGGTCTTCGAGCCCGGTATGGCGGACGAAGAACGATTTCGATTGGCGTCGACCTGGCGCCGGGCGGTCGAGCGGTCGCGAGGCTGGGAGTTTTAAGCGGCCCCTGGCAGTGAGCCTTACGCCAGCACTTTATCGGCCAAGCTCTTCACGCGGACGGCCAAGAGAGCGGGGTCAAACGGGCGGCGGAAGGTTTCATCGAACGTCCCCATAATCGACGGATCGGCGATCTGGTCGTCCGAGACGAGTCCCACAATGCGGGTCACGGCTTCGCGACCGCCGCTGCGGAAGTAGCGAGAGATCATGCGGGCTTCGGGGAGGCCGACGATCCCATCAATGACGACGCACTGCGGGCGCTGTTCGTTCGCCAGGGCTCCGGCCTCGAAGGCGTTGTCGGCAGCGACGGTTTCCATCCCGGAGGCATGGAGCAGGATCTCGACGGTCTTTCGATCGATCGGTTCCATCCCAATAATCAGTACCTTGCCGATCTGACCGGCCGCGAGTTCGCCGAGTGGCATGCCGTGCGACCGCATGAAGTCGACCAGCGATTCGTGGGGAATCCGCCGGTCGAGCGAGCCGGGGATGCGATAGCCCTTGAGCCGACCGGTATCGAACCACTTGCTGACCGTTCGCGGGGCGACCTGGCAAATCCGGGCCACATCACCGGTGGTGTAGACTGCCGCTTCGGTTCGTTCGTTCATGGCAACACTCGGGACAGGTCCAGCTCGATGAAGCTGGAAGGCGATCGCCTCCTGCGTAAAAGTTGGCGCACTGTCCCTTGTGACCTGTATATTGTGATGCACACCCCATGCCGGAACGGGACCGCGATCACTGTAACAGACCGCTGGATCGTCATAAGCGATAAAGCTTCAGGGAGTTACCATCGCCAGAAGTCGTGATCCGATAGCATCATTCGACCCCATTGACCGTTCGTCAGCCTGAACACAATTGTATCAATTGCAGCACTCAAAGCGTTACGATACCGACAAGCGATATGACCACTTGCCCCCCGACCACTGTTCAGAAAACGAGCCTCCGGGGACTTGCCCGCGAGCGGCGATTCGCTTTATGGAGCCGCGTTCACCGCTGCGAGGAGGGCGGCGTCCAGAGTTTGGCGTTCGTGCTGACCCTTCCGCTTTTTCTCGGGTCGGTCCTGATGATCCTGCAGCTCACCCAAGTGCTGCTGGGGATCATGACCGTCCAGTACGCCGCGTTTGCCGCAGCTCGTGCGGCGGTCGTTTGGGTTCCCGCAAATACGATTGAAGCAGCCCAGAACGATCTTCCGGGAGGGATCGCTCGCGATCGAGTGGTGTCACTCGATGCCGGGAATGTGGAGAACTCGCGAAAGTTTCGCGAGGTCTTCGAGGCTGCGACGCAGGCTTGTGTGGCGATCGCTCCTGCTCGGCGGGTTCCCGGACCTCGGGCCAGTGAAACGACCGTGTTCGAGTCGGTCGAGGCGTTCCTCGCCCTGCAACAACTGACGAGTGATCCCCGCATCGGTCGCTGGCGGACCGCGACGGGCAACCGCTGGAGCTACGCCCGCGCGAATACGCGCGTCCGCATCGCTTGGCTCGCATCACCACAAACGACGCCGACTTACAACCCGGAAGACCACCCGCTCGTCGACCACGATCCCTCCGAGGTCGCCTGGGATGACTCGGTCACGGTCGTTGTCTCACACGAAGTCTCGCTCGTCCCCGGACCCGGCCGGTGGCTGTTTCAACTTCATCGCTGGGGCCGCGTGCCGCAGAACCTTGACCGTGACTGGCCCACTTCGGGACGGCTCGACCGCGTGCCGGTGACCGCCTCAGCGACACTGTCGATCGCGGGACTCAAGTCGCAGCGACCGTTGCAGCATCGCGAAGGCCCGGAAGAAGGGGAGTGAAAGGGCTGGCGGAATCCCCAGGCGGCGACCGATGTCTGAGTGAAGGGAGCGGGAGTCGGTCATCGCGACTTTTTTTCACGCTCACATCAATCAACATGACCTGCGGCCGGGGCAGCTACATATGCTTCCTGACTCGCAGGATCGGGCGGGTTGTCTCGAAAGCCGACACTCTGGATTGCACTCATCATTGGAACAGCGAATACAACACGATATTCACCGCCAGCTTCACCGCGTCTTCGTTCAGATATCCCGCACAGGCCACCGTCTGTTGCCGCTCAATGGCGCAGCTCAAGTCGTACTTGCTGTAGACGACCACATACCGGCCGTTGATCTCGATCCCTTCAAAGATCGGATCGCCGATCGACTCTTCGGCATTCAACGCCGAGGTCTGACCCGGGGCCGGGATGCGACGTTTGACGCGGCGGACATCGTAGCCCAGCATCGTGTTGAACATGACGTGCTCCACCGGGATCGGCTTCAGGTCCTGGTTGAAAATCTGCTTGATCATTTTGCGAAAACTCTGATCAAACGGCTTGGCTCCGCAGCACGCGTCGGCCATCAGGAACCCACCATTTTCGAAGTACGCCTTGAGCGGAGTGGTCTCTTCGGGGGCAATGGAGAAGTTCTTCCGCCCATGCATATAGAGTAGCGGGCAGTCGAACAGTGCGGGGTCGTTGGGGGCAATGATCGGCGATTCCGCTGAGGTATTCACTTGGACTTTGTTGAGGGCGGTTTGCAGATGCCGGACGGCATTCGCGGCTGTGTCCCAGCCCCCCTTGTGCTTCAGTCGACCGATGGTCAGACCGCGCTCGTTGCTCACATCGTCCAGCTTAACCTCTTCCGGACGTTGCAGCTTGTCACGCAGTTCACGGCCCGTCGCATAAGACACGATGTTCACGCCGAGCAGCATCGACTTGCCGATTTGCAACTTGATATCAGTGTTCGTCCGCGTGTCGTGTTTCATCCATTTCGACCAGCGACAAGCATGGTCATACGGTGCGTAAACAATCGCCGTGCGGCAACCGAAATCGACACCCCACAACTCGGGTGGGTTGTCCGTGAAGACCTGCTCACTGCGATAGATGTCGTGGGTCGGGTCGAGCTTGCGAAGGGCATAGTCGCCCGCCGGAAAGAGCCGCGTGACGAGATCGCGGAACCCCTTGTCGAAGGCTGGACTTTCGCAGTTCTGAACCGCGAGGAGGAACCCGCCCTGATTGACGTATTCGCGGAGGAGGGTCATCTCCTCTTCGCTGATCGAATCGAGATCCTGGTCTCCGGTCAGGTAGGCGATCGGAGCTTGCTGCAAAGCCGAGACCCCTTCCCGCTTCACGGCCACCTTGAGATCGAGCGTCTGCCAGCTCAGGTACTTCGGCCAGCCTTCCTTCGTCGAAATATGGTCGACCAGATTCGACACATCGTTTCGATGGCGGTTCCAATCGGGACGCAGGATCTCGTTCGAACCGGGCCGCCGGGGACCGTATTGCAGCTTGTTGATGAGGACTGGGCTGAGACCCTTGGAGAGGAATAAGAGGGCGAGGCTGGTCCCGACGATTTGGTTTTCATCCCCCGACCAAGTGGCATTGACGGGAGACTGCATGTCGACCATGTACGAGGCCCCTTCGCGATACCAGTCGACATTCCCAAAGAACCGCTGTCCGCTGAACTTCCCGGCCCGCTCCAGACCGTACAGGTAATAATAAAGATGGCCCGCGCCCGAGGCTGCGGGATTGCTTCCGATGCGGACGTTGTTGTTCAGCCAGCGAACGCCCGCGTCGATCGATTCGGCTGCGGGGTCGCGAACTTCCCCACAACAGTCGAGTTTGCCTTGGGCATCAAGGCGATCTTTGATGAGAAACGAATTGGTGATCTCCATGGCGGCGACCCCCGCGACAGACATACTGCCGCGGACATCACCGCCGCCATCCCCAGTGTATCCCCAACCCGACCCGAGGGCGGCGTTGGTCGCCCCGGACTGGCAATTCATCCAGTGACGCTGGGCCCTTTCCCAGACTTTTCGATCGATCGGCACGCCAGTCGTAAAGGCGGCTTCGCGCAGGCCGAGGACCGCGAACTGGGTATTGCTGTTGTCCCACAGCAAGCCATGCTGCACTTCCTTGCCATAGCCCCAGGCTCCATTCTCTTGTTGCTGGTCGACCAGCATTCGCGCCCATTTCTCGATGCGTCCCCGATCGCGTGGTTCACCCACCGCTGCCAGGAACATGATTCCTAGTCCCAGGTCATACGTCTTATTGGAATCTTGTTGGGTGCGAATGAAGCGGACGACTCCCTGGATCGCGGGGTCTTTCGGAGGGAGGCCCGAGTTCAACAAGGCAATGCCGACCAGGCTATTCGCGCCAATGATGTTGTTCAGATGACCCGCGTCGAACGACCCATCGCCGCGCTGCTTGGCGATCAGCGTCTTCTGACCACGTTCGATGGCTGTTTTGACGCGGTCACGGAGGACATCATCGTCGACAGCACTCGCGGGACGGGGTATCGCAAGCAGGACGCCTAAAAAAATGACGAGTCCCCACCGCCAATCAGAGGTCAACCTCCGGCTCCCCTCTCCCCCCGGGAGAGGGGTTGGGGGTGAGGGCTTGCGCGACGCGCAACGCTCGCAAATCCCCCCAACGTCATGTCCCTGCAATGGGCAACCGTTCCCTCGCGCCATCGTGCACCTCAAATCTTTAACTTCGTCCACCGGCCCCAAGAGTACAGGCCCGCGCCCAGCAATCCTCTCACTGTAACATCGGCCAGCATCCCCAACCAAGCCCCAGCTAATCCGCCGCCGCACTTGATTCCGAACCACCATGCGATCGGCACCCGCAGACCAGCCGTCGATACAATCGCTAGAATCAGGGGCAACCGCGTCTCCCCCGACCCCCGCAGGCCGTGGATGTAGACAATTCCGATCACGAGCGGAATCTGGCAAGCGGCCAGCACTCCCATGGCGGAAGTCCCGACTTCCTGGATCTCAGTCGACGAGGTCATCACGCGGAAGACCCATCCACCCGCCAGACCGAATACCAACGTGTTGATGATCCCCACGGGCAGGCACTGTAACGCCGCCGCGTGTCCACACCGCATCGCCCGCTCGCGATCGCCCGCACCGAGCGACTGCCCAATCGCCGTTGCCGCCGCGGCACCCCAAGCGACCGCTGGCAGGTAGGTGATCGCCTCAAAATCGACACCGATATAGTGGGCGGCAAAGGCGGTGTCCCCCAACTGCGAGATCACTCCGACAAAGACAAAGTGAGCGGTCCAGGCGATGATCCCATCGACCATGGCTGGCCACGCGATCGTCGTCATCCGGGTGACATGTTCCCCACGCAGCCGCAATTCGCGAAGCCGCAACTTCAGGCCATCAACCCCCAGAAAGAGCGTCCCGAGCATCAAACAGCCTCCCAGGACGCGGGCAACGCATGTCCCGCCGACGATCCCATCAACCCCCAACTCGGGAAGCGGCCCCCAGCCGTAGACCAAGGCGGTCGTGGACAAGACGTTCACCAGACTGACCCCCGCCAAAATCGCCATCGGGAGTTTCATCTGCCCAGCGCCGCGGCAGACGGCCGTCCCCGCCAGCGTGATCGCGGTAAAGATCTCTCCGCACGCATCGAGCCGGATATAACGAACGGCGATCAAAGAGGCTTCAGGGGAGAGCTTGGTGAGCTTCACAAAGTATTCGGCACACGGGATCGCCACTGCGGCAAAGAGCAGTCCAATGACCCCCGCGATGGCCACGGCCCGGCCCACAACAACATTGACCTCGGCGAGGTCTCCCCGGCCTTTGGCCCGCGCGACCAAGGCCAGTGCCCCAGTCGAAGCCAGCATGAACATTAGACTGGCCAGCCAACTGACGTAGGCTCCCATGCAGATTGCAGCTGTGGCGGCGCTCTGTTGCCCCTCGATATGCCCGGCGAGGTAAGTGTCGTAGAACCCCACGAAGAAGGTAAAGACCTGCTCCATGAGGACCGGGACTGCCAGCCAGAAGACCTGCGCATGGACCGACAACCCGGCAAAGCTCGCCCCCGGATCAATGGAGGGCAGCGTCTCGCCAGCCACCGGCAGGGTCTCTTCTTGTTCCGCCATGAACATTGGCTCTGGGTGAGCTCGCGGTGAACGACCGCGAGACAGTCCAAGGCAGCATAGGTTCCCGAGTCTCCGCTGTCATTCTTCCCTACCGATGAATCAAGCCCCGCGAAGCACTCCGGGAATGACCTTCCAACTCTGCGCTACGCCGGTCAGGCGTTCCTGCCGTCCGTTGGCTTCGAAGTAAAGTTGATCGGGGTGCAGCCCCAGGGCGGTCAGGATCGTCGCGTGCAAGTTCTTGACCGATTGCGGCTGGTCCTCAGCCCGAAGGCCGATGATATCCGTGGAGCCGATTGCGGTCCCGACGTTGACACCGCCGCCCGCCATCCAGATCGTAAAGCCGTAGGGGTTGTGATTGCGGCCATCGCTGCCTTGCTTCATGGGGGTCCGGCCAAACTCACCGGCCCAGATCACCAGCGTGGTGTCGAGCAGCCCCCGCTGCTTTAAGTCGGCCAGCAACGCCGCGGTCGGCTGATCGATCTGTTCGGCGTTGCGGCGGTTGTACTCTTCGTTCTTATCGTGGCCGTCCCAGCCGAGTTTGTCACTGGCGTTGTAGGTCTGAACGAAGCGAACCCCCTTCTCAATGAGCCGCCGAGCCAGGAGGCACGTTCGTCCGTAAACCGCTTTGTCCTTGTTCGCGTCGTGGATGGCGTACGCATCCTGCGTGGCTTGGGTCTCCTGAGCCAGTTCGCCGATCTCGAGGGCCTCCGACTGCATTCGATAAGCCAACTCGTACGATGCGATCCGCCCATCAAGGTCCAGAACGCCCGGACGCTGGGCTGCGTGCTGCCGGTTCAAGGCTTGCACCAGATCGAGCGTGGCGCGCTGCGAGGCCGCGAGTTCCGCTGGCGGCTGAAGGTTTA